>NZ_JBFBAD010000024.1:0-80227 GCF_040682075.1 Actinoplanes sp. NPDC051411
ACGCCAGCCTCGACAAGGCCCGCCGGCTGCTCTGGCCGGTCAAGCAGAAGTACGGCGACCAGATCTCCTGGGCCGACCTGCTGGTCCTGGCCGGCAACGTGGCCTACGAGTCGATGGGCTTCAAGACCTTCGGCTTCGCGTTCGGCCGCGAAGACGTCTGGGAGCCGGAGGAGATCTTCTGGGGTCCCGAGGACACCTGGCTGGGCGACGAGCGCTACAGCGGCGACCGTGAGCTCGGCGAGTCGCTCGGCGCGGTCCAGATGGGCCTCATCTACGTCAACCCGGAGGGCCCCAACGGTCACCCGGAGGCGCTCGCTTCGGCCCGCGACATCCGCGAGACGTTCGGCCGCATGGCGATGAACGACGAGGAGACCGTCGCGCTGATCGTCGGCGGCCACACCGTCGGCAAGGCGCACGGCGCCCACAAGGCCGACTTCCTGGGTGCCGAGCCCGAGGGCGCGCCGATCGAGCAGCAGGGCCTGGGCTGGAAGAACCCGACCGGCGCCGGCGTCGGTGCCGACGCGGTCACCAGCGGCCTCGAGGGCGCGTGGACCAGCGCGCCGACCACGTGGGACAACGGCTTCCTCGACAACCTGTTCGGCTACGAGTGGGAGCTCACCGAGAGCCCGGCCGGCGCCAAGCAGTGGAAGCCGAAGGACGGCGCGGCGGCCGACGCGGTGCCGGACGCCCACGTCCCCGGCAAGCGGGTCGCCCCGATGATGCTGACCTCCGACCTCGCGCTCAAGGTGGACCCGATCTACGAGCCCATCGCGCGGCGCTTCTGGGAGCACCCGGAGGAGCTCGAGGCGGCGTTCGCCAAGGCCTGGTTCAAGCTGCTCCACCGCGACATGGGCCCGGTCTCGCGCTACCTGGGCCCGTGGGTCCCGTCCGAGGTCCAGATCTGGCAGGACCCGGTTCCCGCCGTCGACCACGAGCTGGTCGACGCCGACGACGTGGCCGCCCTCAAGGCCAAGGTCCTCGAGGCCGGCCTGACCGTCTCCCAGCTGGTCTCGACCGCCTGGGCGTCGGCGGCCAGCTTCCGCGGCACCGACAAGCGGGGCGGCGCCAACGGCGCCCGCATCCGGCTCACGCCGCAGAAGGACTGGGAGGCCAACAACCCGGCCGAGCTGGCCGTCGTGCTGGGCAAGCTCGAGCAGGTGCAGCAGGAGTTCAACGCCGCCCAGACCAGCAAGAAGATCTCGCTGGCCGACCTGATCGTGCTGGCCGGCGGCGCCGCGGTCGAGAAGGCCGCCCGCGACGCGGGTGTCGAGATCACGGTGCCGTTCGCGCCGGGCCGCACCGACGCGACCCAGGAGCAGACCGAGGTCGACTCGTTCGCGTTCCTCGAGCCGCGGGCCGACGGCTTCCGCAACTACCTGCGGGCGGGCGAGAAGCTGTCGCCCGAGACGCTGCTGCTCGACCGGGCATACATGCTCACGCTGAGCGCCCCCGAGATGACGGTGCTGATCGGCGGCCTGCGGGCCCTCGGCTCCGACTTCGGCCGCTCCAAGCACGGCGTCTTCACCTCCCGCCCGGGCGCGCTGACGAACGACTTCTTCGTCAACCTGCTCGACATGGGCACCGAGTGGAAGACGGCGACCGACAACGAGAACGAATACGTCGGCACCGACCGCGCCACCGGCGAGGCCAAGTTCACCGCCACCGCGGTCGACCTGGTCTTCGGATCGCACTCCCAGCTGCGCGCCCTGTCCGAGGTCTACGCCGCGCAGAACGCGCAGGCCCGCTTCGTCCGCGACTTCGTGGCGGCGTGGGACAAGGTCATGACCCTCGACCGGTTCGACCTGGCCTGATTGTGCTGTGAGAAGGCCGGCCGCTGTTCAGCGGCCGGCCTTTCTCATGCTCAGGACTGCTGGTTGGGTTCGCCCGGCTGTCGGTCGGGTTCTGCCCGAGCGATGACCATGCCGACTGCTCGCGCGAGGCCGCCGCCCGCGCCGGCCGGAACTGCTGTGACTGTGGAGCCGTGCCCATTGACCATCAACCTGGGGCCGACCGAGATCGTGCTGGTCCGTCACGCCCGGTCCGTCCCGCCGACCGCCGGCGGTCCGGACGAATTCACCCGCCCGCTGACGCCGGACGGGCTGCGGCAGGCGGACGGGTTGGTGGCCGTGCTCAAGCTGGGCAGACCCCTCCTCCGCACGGCCCGGAGGGGAAAGCCTCGACCAGCTCCGCACCCGCGCGGTCGACGCCGTGCGGTTGCTCGCGAACCGCAATCGCGGCCGGCTCCTTCTCGTCGCCGGTCACGGCACGTTCATCGCGCAGGCGCTGTCCGGCTTCGGCCGGCCGATCGACCAGGCTGCCTGGCAGCGCATGCCGATGCCAGCGATCTACCGCCTTCGCTTCACCGACGTGACCACCAACCCCGAGCTGTCCGAGATCACGTAACCGCCTCGCTGCACGCGACCAGCCCGGGCCCGGCCGGGCGGCGCCGCATGGTGGTTCGCGCGGACGGTGACCTGGCTGGCTGACCCTCCTCGATCGAGCCGCAGATGTCCGGCTGCCGGCGCATCGCGCCGGGTTCAGGAGCGCGCGTCGTCGAACAGGTCGCTGAATGCCTCGATCGAGTAGTCGCGGTCGTCGCTGTTGACGTTGACGGCGACTACCCGCTCGCCGTCGCGGGTTCCGGCGGCGACGGTGAACGACCCGTGGATCATGCCGTTGTGGCCCCAGACGGTCAGGCCGTTGGACAGCGGCCAGCGCACGATGCCCAGGCCGTAGCTGCTGCCCGGCGCCTCAGTGAGCAACTGCTCCTGCAGATCCGGCGGCAGGAGATGACCGCGCAGCAGCGCGGCGAGGTAACAGGTGAGGTCGGCAAGCGTCGATACCACCCCGCCGGCCGCCCACGCGTAGCCGGCGTTCAACTCGGTCACGTCATGTTGCGTCGCGCCGGGCAGCATCAGCGGGGAGTAATGCCGGGCATGCGGCTCGGGCAGCGCGGTCTGCGATCCTGGCATGTGCGTGCCGGTCAAGCCGAGAGGCCGGACGATCCTGCGGTGCAGCTCCTCGGCGTACGTGTTTCCGGTGACCCGCTCGATCATCTGCCCGGCGAGGATGTAGTTGGTGTTGGAGTACTGCCACGTGGTGCCGGGCGCGGAGGTCGGCGGGTGAGCGAGGGCGAGCGCGACGAGCTCGTCCGGCTGGTAGCCGCGAAACCGGGCGGTAAGGAACGTGGTGCCGGTGAAAGCTTCGACGAAGCCAGGGTCGTCGCCGTAGTCGAAGATGCCGCTGGTGTGGTTGAGCATCCGGCGGCAGCTCTCGTCAAGCTCGACTTGTCCCTCGGCAACCAACTGCAGCAGCACCGTGGCGGTGAACAGCTTGGTGACGCTGCCGATCCGGAAATGCTCGTCCACACTGCGCGGGCGCCCCGTCGTCGTGTCGGCGACGCCGGCCGCACAGCGCTCGAACTCCGGGCCACGTCTCGCCGCGGCGATGACTCCGGGCGCCCCGGCGGCCACGATCCGTTCGAGCTGCTGCCTCATTCGCACGTCCGTCGCGCTATATGTCGACTGATCCCAGAAGTTCCAGTAGGAGTTCGGTATTGTCGACCGCCGCCCGTAGCACCTTGCGGGCTTCGCGGAGCTTGGCCGCTTGACCGGCCAGTCTCGGGACGTCGCCGGCGGCGATCGCTCCCTGGGTCGCCACCATGACGGACAACAGCGCCTGTAAGCCTTCCGCGGCCTGGCCGGCGGCCAGCGGGATCGGATCGGTGGCCTGCTCCGCGGCCATCGCCGGTAGCGGAGCACAGGCACGCCGCACCTGCCACCGAATGAGTTCGACCTGCGCGACGCCGGCAGCGTCGAGCTGTCGCTGCCAGATCGCGTAACGGGCGTCTCTGTTGAGCGGCGCGCGGTCCGCCGCCATAGCCTCGGCTTGCACGGCACCCAGCAGCGCGCTCGCCAACCAGGCCCGATGGGCGGCCGGGCCGCCGAGCTCGTCGATTCCGTTCCCGCGGCGGGCGGCGTCCTCCCCGAGAGCGCCGAGCGCCGCCACCAGCCGATCAACGGCTACGTCATCCGACTCCGTCGACTCCATGCGACGACGATATCGATGTACCGAACAGACATCGACGTCGCTGGCCCGGCCTGGATCGAGACGCGCCGGATCAGTCCAGGGGAGGCTGCTGGGTGAAGCGCTGCCGCAGGTGGTTCAGCGGTGCGATCTGCACGGTCCAGGTGCGGGCCGGGCCGACGACCTCGATGGCCCGGCAGAGCAGGTCGCAGCCGAGCTGGGGGTCGCCCTCGGCGAAGCCGCGATTGATGAAGCTGACCGCTTTCGTGTGGTCGCCCGCCTCGAGGGCGTCGTCGAGCCCGGCGGTCAGGACCGCGGCGAGCGCGGCGTGGAAGCTGTCCGCCTCTTTCTCCCGCGGGGTCTTGCGCAGCGTGGTCGGGGTGGACGTCAAGGTCATCTCGTCTCCTGTGCAGTCGGTCAGCCAGTCGCGCCGCAAGGGCCACATGGCGCCGAGCCGAAGGCGGGCGCCACTGGACGCCGGCCATGCGCCGGTGGTGGCGAACCGGTCCGTCACCCACCCTACGCGTATTTGTGGCGGCGAAACGGCGGGGTTCGGCGGCGGGTGGATGATTCCGTGATACGGTGACCGCGTTGCAGTTTTGGTTTCCACAGACGTTTTTGGCGCCTGACGGGTTATCTGAACCCATCGGGCGCTTTTCGTTTTTCGTGTCGGTTCCGACGCGGGTGATCAACGCGGTGGCACAAGAGTCCGCACAGGGTGGTCTCGAAGAGCTCACAGAGGAGCAGACATGGTTGAGGGCACTGTGAAGTGGTTCAACGGCGACAAGGGCTTCGGCTTCATCAGCCCGGATGGCGGCGGCGCCGACGTCTTTGCCCACTTCTCGGCGATCTCGACGAGCGGTTTCCGCAGTCTTGAGGAAAACCAGCGGGTGGAGTTCGACATCACGCAGGGCCCGAAGGGCCCGCAGGCGTCGGATATTCGCCCGCTCTGATCCACGCTCTGCCACGGCGGCCCGACTGGTTCAGCGGGCCGCCGTTCGGCGTTTTCTCGATTGTCATTTGTTTCAAAAATGAGTCCCGCTAAGGGATGTCTCGTAACTCGATGGTGGCGTGACCGCGTGCTGGTTTGTCGGGGTTCAGCCGGCCAGGGCGATGTTGTGAAGGTGGGCGATTCCGGCTGCGGTAACCGCGAGGGTGCGCCCGGCGCGGCGGTAGTCGCGCAAGATCTTGTAGGTCTTCAGCCGGGCCAGGGCGTGCTCGACACGGGCGCGGATTTTGCGGTGTCCGGCGTTGTAGTCCTGTTTCCAAGCCGGCAGTTCACTGCCGTCGCGGGGTTTGCGGTACGGGATGATCACTTGCGGGTTGCCGCGGTAGCCGCCGTCGGCCATCACCTCCCGCCCCGCGAGTTTCTGATCGATGCCGCTGGTGCGGTAGACGATCGTGTCGTTGCGGTTGCCGGGCTGTGGGTCGCCCAGGGCGATGACCAGTTGGGTGGTGGCGTCGATGGCGACTTGCAGGTTCGCCGAGTAGCGGTAGTTCTTGCTCTGCGCGGCCAGGCGGTGGTCGCGGGTCGGGATCAAGGTGCCGTCGACGATCGCGATCTGGTCTTTCGGGCGGCGCCGGACCGGCGCGAGGGCAAGCAGCGGTCCGAGGGTGTCGATCACCCGGTGGGCGGCGGAGTGCGAGATACCGAACAGCGGGCCGATCTGGCGCATGGTCAGGTTCGTACGCCAGTACACGGCCACCAACAAGACCCGATCCGGCAGGGTGAGCGCCCACTGCCGTCCTGGCCGCCCGTCGGCGATCGTGTCACCACCGCGACGAGCGACCAGCCGTACGAGGCGGTGGAACTGGGCCGGGTGCAACCCGGTGAACGGGTGGATCAACTCTGTACGAGCAGCCGAGAACACCTGCACCCAGACATGATCAACGACCGTCCGAACCAGACGATCACCGGGTTACGAGACATCCCTTAGAGCGGGCTAACCGACGGTGAAACTGAACGTGTAGGGCTTCGCGATCGGCACCCCGTCGGAGACGGCGCTGGTGACCTGAGACACGGTGCCGGAATAGTCGCCGGCCGGCAGCGGAGCGGCCGGGGTCCAGACCAGCGTGCCCGGGTCGGTCTCGGCGACCGTGCCCGCCACCGCTCCCGACGCGCCGGTCACCGTGATCGCACCGGTGTAGTCCGCGCCCGTCGGCTGGATGTCGCGTTCGAACTTCGCGGTCACCGCGTTCGCCGTGGCGGTGGTCGACACCACGAGCGGGTCACGCCAGTACTGGATCGCCTTGTGGCTGTCCGGGATGGTGGCGTTGCCCCAGTCGGTCGAGGTGTCGTCGACCAGCATCGTGTGCGTGATGCCGCCGTCGACGGTGACACTGCGGTTGTTGGTGCCGGTGATCGAGCCCCACTCCTCGACCGTCTCCCAGGTGCCCCGGGTGTATTTGTACTGCAGATCGGTGCCGTCCAAGATGGACACCGTGGCTTCCCAGACGCCGTTGCCCTGATAGGTCATCGGCTGCTTGGCCGGGTCCCACGGGCCGAGCTGGGCGATGCTGCCGGGCACATAGAGCGTCGCGTCGGGCGGTGTGCCGGGCGGCGCCAGAACCCGGAAGGTCACCGCGACCGGGACAATGGGCACGGTGAGTGCGGCGGGCAGGCTCGCCGCGGTGCCATCGGGATTTCTGTACGCGACGTGGGCCACCACACTCGCACTACGGGGCGACGGGCCCGTCGGGACCACGTCGTAGCTCGCGGTGAAGGTGGCTCCCGGGGCGAGGGCCGCCGCGGTGGTCGCCCCGCGCGGCGTCACGACCCAGCCGTCGGGCGCGTCGACCGTGGCCGCCACGTTGGTGATGGTGCCCGGCCCGTTGTTGTGCGCGGTCGTCACCAGCGTGCTCTTCGCGCCCGACTGAAGCCCGTCCGGCGCCGTGAAGTTGACGTCGACTGCCGGTTGCTGCCCGAGCGTCAACGGCGCGCCGTCGTGCACCACGGTCACCGCCCGGTTGGACGCGGTCGCCGGAACGGTCACCGTCAGCAGGTGCCGGGCCCCGTCGTACGTCCAATGCGCCGGCCGCCCGGCGGCCGTGACCACATGGGGTTTCGACACGTCGGCGAAGGCGACCGTGTAGTCGCGGGTCCGCGGCGCGCCCGGGTAGCTGCCGGAGACCGGCCCCACGGTCATCGACGAGAGGCGGCCTTCGTTGTAGCGCACCGGAATCCGCGCGGACTGGCCGGTGCGGTAGCCGAGGCCGTCACCGGCGTCCTCGTACACCTCGGAAACCCCCGGAGCGTGCGGGAACGCGGTCAGCGTGAGCCGCGCGGGGTCCTGGTTGGCGACGTTCGCCGAACCGTCGCCGCGCTGGGCGAGGATCCCGCCCGCCCGCACATAGACCGGCATGTGTGTCGGCGTGGCTGACACCGTCCGGGTCGCCGGGCCGCGGAAGGTCTCGCCGGTGAAGAAGTCGGTCCAGGTGCCGGGCGGGAACCAGACCGATTCGGTGGTCGAGAGCCCGGGCGTGGTGACCGGCGCGACCAGCAGCGAATCCCCGAGCGTGTACTCGGTGTCGTGCTGGTACGCCTGATCCTGCGACGGCCAGGTCAGATAGAGCGCCCGGGTCATCGGCAGGCCGGTGTCGTAGTTCTGGCGGGCGGCCGTGTAGAGATAGGGCACCAGCGACTCGCGCAGCCGCAGGAAGTCGGCCGCCGGGCCGCTGACCGCGCCGGAATACTCCCAGGGCAGCCGGTCGCCGTGGTCGGAGTGCAGGCGCAGGATCGGCTGGAACGCGCCCAGCTGCACCCACCGCAGGTAGAGGTCGTCGCTGAGGTGCTTGCCGGCGAAGCTGCCGATGTCGTGGCTGACGTAGCCCTGTCCGATGCTCGCGCCCTCGGCCGGGGTCATCGCGGCGGCGAAGGCGAGCGTGGCGAACGTGGCCTCGGTGTCGCCGGTGAACTGGACGGTGCTGCGGTGCTCGGCCCACGGCCCGCTCGCGCCGACCGTGGTGTAGGCCGGGAACGACGAGCCGATCCGGGCGAGCGAGAAGCCGCGCAGGCCGCGGGCCTCGCCGTCGCGCCGGTAGAGCTCGTTGGCCCAGCTGTCCGCGGTCAGGCCGGGCATGCTCACGCCGCTGTCGTCGCAGCAGTAGTCGAGCCACCACTGGCGTACGCCGTCCTGCTCGAACGGCTGGTGCAGCTGCTCGTACGCGGCCGCCTGGTCGGGGTCGCTCCAGTCGAACTTGTACGGGTTGGGCGCGAAGCTGTTGGTCGACGGCTGCAGCTTGCCCTTGGCCGTGACCTGCGCGGCGGCGAAGCGAGGGTCATCGCCACTGATCGCCGCGTGGATGTTGAGCGTGAGGTTGATCCCGCGCTTCCGGAGGTCCTTGATGAAGGCGGCCGGATCGGGGAAGAGCGAGCTGTTCCAGTTCCAGCCCGCCCACTGGTTGGGCGCCTTCCAGTCGGTGTCGGCGACCAGCGAGTCGAGCGGCACCCGGTGCTGCTCGAAGGCGGGCAGCAGCGACGTCTCGTAGTCGTTGGTGCTGTACGCGTTGTACTTCGAGAACCACGTGCCGAACGCCCACTCCGGCGGCAGCACGCTCGGCCCGGTCAGCGTCCGCAGATCCTTGAGCGCCTGCGCGTAGTCGTGGCCGTAACCGAACAGGTAACCGTCCTGATAGGCGCCCGTCCGCGCGGGTCGCGGGGTGACCCAGTCGTCGCCGGTCCGCACGGCGGTGGCGGTGTCGTCGAGCAGGTACCAGCCGTCCTTGTCGAGCAGCCCCGGGTGCAGATTGAGCTGGTCGACCGGCCCGGCCTGGCCGGCGTAGTAGTCGAGCCCGCGGTACCACCCGCCGAGCGTGTTGCCGGGCTGCACGCCGAAGCCGGGGTGGATCTTCGTGGCGCCGAGATCGAGTGTCGTGTTGGCCGTGGTGACCGGGCCGCTGTCCAGTTGGTAGTGCAGGGTGACCTTCTGGGTGCGGACTTCCAGCTCGCCGCCGCGCGTGCTGGCCCGGAACCAGGTCCGGCCCGGCTTCCGGTCGACCGCGTTGAACGTCGCCCGATCCTCGAAGTGGTCGTCGGCGGCGTATTCCAGCCGCAGCATCGTCGGGCTGAGCACCTGCACCCGCAGGTGGCCGGCCTGGACGGTCTGTCCCTTGACGTCGGCCGGTTTGGGCGCGGCGAGCGCCGCACCCGGGGTGGTGGCCAGCCCCAGCAGAACGGTGGCAAGCACGGAGAGCCTGCGGAGAGACACGACGCCCCCTCGGATCGCGTAACACACCCGACACGTAGCGTCGTTCAGCTTTGGGGGCGCCGATCCGCCTGTCAATAGGCCCGCATCGATACTGGCCAGTCAGCCCATCTAGGAGGCGTCCACGACGGTCGTCGCCGTCGTCGTGCCGGGCAGGTCGATCTGGACGGCCACCGTGGAGGACGTGAAGATGCCCGGAGTGGTCGCCTTGCAGAAGTCATCGGCCGGCGGGGAGGGCAGGGGGCTGAGGAAGGGGCTGCGCTCGAACACGACCATCACGTCCAGCGTGGTGGCCCGCTCCTCGGCCACCACGGCCGCCGCCTCGCAGCCGGCAGCCGCGTTGACGACCATCGTCAGCGTGCCCGGGCCGAACACCGACCGCTCGATCTTCTCGGCGGTCGGCCCGGCGCTTGCCGGGACGCCGGCGTCGGCCACGGCCGGCGGATGGTCGACCCAGAGGATCGGAACGTGGTTCTGGGCCAGGTCGACCTGCTGGCCGCCGAGCACCTTCGTGTCGCGGTCCCGGTCGGTGATGCCCTGCTGCCGGTCGGAGTGGCCGAGCGCCACCCCGACGACGAGGATGCCCCAGGTGAGCACGACGGCGGCGACGGCCCACCCGAACCAGGCCCCGTCCCGGCCCACCCCGACCGCGAACCAGAGCGCGAACGCCGCGAACCCGGCGTCCGGGATGAAGATCGAGACGACGCCGAGCGACATCGCCGGGTTCGCCAGCCAGACCAGGCCGAACAGGCCCGTGAAGGCGACCGCCTCGGCCAGCCACATGCCCCGCCACCGGCGCCCGGCCCGCACCGCCAGCACCAGGCACGTGATCACCCAGGCCGCGTTGACCACGAGGAAGAAGATCGTCCATCCGTCCACATGGTCGATCTTGGACGATCAGAAGGCTCCGGCATAGGCGTTGAGCGCCGGTTGGCCGCCGAGATGGGCATAGAGCACGGTGGAATCGGTGGGGATGTCCCGGTTGGTGACCAGATCGATCAGGCCGGCCATCGACTTCCCCTCGTACACCGGGTCGATGATCATGCCCTCGAGCGAGCCGGTCAGGCGGATCGCGTCGATCGTGGACGCCACCGGGATGCCGTAGAGATCGCCGGCCCAGCCGTCGAGCACGGTGATCTCGTCGTCCCGCGGCTCGGGCCCCCCGATCAGCGCGCTGGTGTGCCGGGCGATCCGCTCGACCTGGGCGCGGGTCTTCTCGATGGTCGCCGAGGCGTCGATGCCGATCACGCGCCGGTTCTGCCCCGCGAAACCGGCGATCATGCCGGCGTGGGTCGAGCCGGTCACCGTGCAGACCACGATCGTGTCGAAGAACACCCCGAGCTCCTGCTCCTGCTGCTCGACCTCGCGGGCCCACTGCGCAAACCCCAGGCCACCCAGGCGGTGCTCGGAGGCGCCGGCCGGGATTCCGTACGGCGTGCCACCGGCCGCCCGCACGTCCTCCATCGCCTGCTCCCACGAGTCGCGCAGGCCGATGTCGAAGCCGGACGGGTCGAGGCGTACGTCCGCGCCCATGATCCGCGACAGCAGGATGTTGCCGACCTTGTCGTTGACCACGTCCGGCCAGTCGACCCACTTCTCCTGCACGAGCCGGGCCTTCAGGCCGAGCCTGGCCGCCACGGCCGCGACCTGCCGGGTGTGGTTGGACTGGTAGCCGCCGATCGACACCAGCGTGTCGGCGCCGCTGGCCAGGATGTCCGGCACGATGTATTCGAGCTTGCGGGTCTTGTTACCGCCGTACGCCAGCCCGGAGTTGCAGTCCTCCCGTTTGGCCCAGATCCGGGCGCCGCCGAGGTGCGCGGTCAGCCGGTCGAGCCGGTGCACCGGGCTGGGCCCGAACAGCAGCGGATAGCGGTCGAAATCGTCGAGCGACATGTGGTCCTCATTCCAGTACGGGTCGCAGCGTGAGCCAGTTGGCACGGACGACGGCGGCCGCGCCTTCGGTGTCGCCGGCCCGGGCCAGTTCCACGATCGAACGATGCTGGGCGACCGAGGACCGCCCGGCGAGCGCGCCGAACCGGGCCCGCTCCATGCGCCGCAGCAGCGGCGTCACGTCGTCGAGGATCGCGGCGGCCATGCGGTTGCCGGCCAGCTCGACGAACACCCGGTGGAACGCGTCGTCGGCCGCGATCGCGGCGTCGACGTCCCCGCGGCCGAGCGCGTCCTGGAAGCTCGCGTTGGCCCGGTCCATCGCGGCCGCGTGCTCCTCGGTCAGCAGCGGCACCGCCGCGCGGGCCGCCAGCTCGTGCATGCTCGCCGCGACCGCCTGCGCCTCGACGGCCGCGCGGGCGTCGAGCGGGGCGACGACCGTGCGCAGGCCGGGCTGGATCTGCACCAGGCCGGTCTTCTCCAAGTGGGCCAGGGCCTCGCGCACCGGCGTGCGGCTGACGCCGAGCCAGGCGCACAGCTCGGTGTCGACCAGCTTCTCGCCGGGCGTGAGCGTGCCGTCGACGATCGCGGCGCGCAGGGCGTGGAAGGCGTGCTCCCGCAGCAGGGTGCGGTTTGGGGGAGCGCTGGGCGAGGGGACCGGCATGCCGCATACGATATGCGATATATCGCAAGACGCAAGACCCCACATGGCCGGTCGGCCTCCGAACCGACCGGCCATCCCCCGTACGCCCGCAGGCGCGTCCTGCCGGTCGTGGGAGTTCCGGCCCGCCCGGCCACACCCGGACGTGACCTCGCTCCCCGTGACCGGCAGGACACGCCCTGAACGGTAGGGAGCGTCGCGGGGCCCCGGAAGGCGCTTCGGTTGAGGCCGAATTGCTTGACACCTCTCGATAGGCTGCGCACGCGAGGTGGGGAGCAGGGCATGTGGCGTCTCGAACTGCAGCCGCAAGATCTTTTGACCGCCCGCTTCGAGACCCGGCCCGGTCCGATGGACGACATCATGGCCGCCGGGCGGGCGCTGCGCAGCCGGCGCATTCCCTGGCTCGCCGACTGGCACCGGGCGGTGGTGCCCCGGCTGCCCGCCTCCAGCGGCATCGTCCTGGCGCTCCTGCCGCCGACCGGCCCGGCGTTCGACTTCGAGGTGCCACCCGCGCACACCCTCGACGACGCCATGGAGTGGATCCTGAGCCGGCCCCGAGCCGACCTCGCCTCGTACGCCGGGCATTTCGTCGAGTCCGGGCCGATGCCGGCCCAGGTCCGAGGCGTCGCCGACGGCCGCCCGGCCGCCCTGGAGGAGGTCAGCGCCGGCATGCGGTCGCTGCACGCGGTGGCGATCGAGCCCTACCGGCCCCAGGTCGAGCTGGTGCGCGACGCCGACGTGGCGTCCCGCTCCCAGCAGAGCGCCACGCAGGGCCTCGCCGCCGCGATCAACGGCCTGCACCCGTCCCTCCGCCTGCGCGGCATGACGCTGGAGCTCGACCGCCCCTTCGACCACACGGTCCGGTCGGGCGGCCACGGCCTGACCTTCGTCCCGTCACCGTGGCTGCGCGACGAGGTGCGCGTGCAGTGGGCCGACGACCAGCCGACGGTCCTCGCCTACCCGGCGCTGGTCCCGCTGGTCACGCGTCATCCGCCCGCCGGCCCGTCGTCGCTGGGCCGGTTGCTGGGCGAGACCCGGGCGCGCCTGATGGCCGCGCTGGCCGGCGACCGGGCCCCCGGCACGATGGCCCTGGCCGCCGAGATCCGGATCAGCCCGGCCACCGCCTCCGAACACCTGGCGGTGCTGCGCGCCGCCCGCCTGGTCGTCACCGACCGGGGCCGCGGCGGAGCGACCCACCGGCTCACCGCGGCCGGCCGCCAGCTGCTCGCCCTCAACCTCGGCTGACCCCGGCCGCCCGCTCCGCCGCGGCTCCTCCGGCCCCGCAGGCGGGTCCTAGTAGGGCTTTGTCACGTTCGGGTGGTCGATGGTGACAGGGGTTGGTTGATGTTGGTGTCGTGGGTTGATGGACGTCGCCGAGGTGCAGCAGCTGGCCGATGGCCTGGACGAGTTCGTCGGAGATGTGTTCGCGTCTTTGACCAGGTCTGGGTGGCAGGGTCGGGCCACCGATCATCTGCGTGGGTTGATGTTGGATGGGCAGCGTAAGTCGATCCAGCCGATGGCGGCCCGGCTTGCCGGGCCGAACGAGCAGGCGTTGAACCATTTCGTCACGAACAGCCCGTGGGATGCCGCCGGGGTGCGGCGGCGGCTGGCGGCCCGGACGTGACTGGACGCCGACGCCGGGCGGCGATGCCTGAGGATGCGGTGCATCACGAGAAATGGCGACTCGCGCTGGACATGATCGACGAGACGGTGTCGTGAGGGCTGACCCCGCCGTTGATCGTCGCGGACGCCGGATACGGCGACGCGGCCGAGTTCCGGCAAGCACTCGGGGATCGGACGATGACCTACGTGGTCGGGGTGAACAGCGCCCACACCGCGTTCACGATCGACACCAAGCGCACGGCGCCGCCTTATAAGGGTGCCGGCCGGCCGGCGCTGATCTATCGTCAGGCCGCACCCAGCCTGAAAACCCTGTCCTGGCCGCCGGGCGCGGCGCGGCCCGCCGGATCCGATGGCGGCCCGGTTCACGCCGCCGCGCGGGCCGGATCCAGGTGTTGCACGGCACGTTCGTGTTCCTGCGGGTGCGCCCGGCCAGTTGGACACACCGCCGCGCCGCCGGGTTCGGTGACCTGCCGATCCGCTGGCTGATATGGCAAGGCTGGCACCACCACACCACCCTGGTCTCGGCCGCGCACGGCTTCCTCACCCTGCAACGCCTGGACCCAAAAACCCGTGCGCCGCAATGTCCCTCTACGCCGTACTCCGACGCCTGCAAGCCGTTCTGGCCCGCCTCATCGGCATCTGCCCGACCTGCCACACCCACTTCCCGCAACACCTTCAACGAGCCGGAAGAGGACCATGACAAAGCCCTACTAGGGAGTCCACTCCGGATCGCGGCCGATGAAGCCCAGCAGCCGGGTCTGCGCGTCCGCGTCGTCCTTCACCGTGACCCTCGGGCCGTACTGCCCGGAGGACCGGATGAGCTCCTCCATCGGCTCCATCCCGGCCAGCATCCGGGCGCAGAAGTCCGGGTCGAGGCGGTCGTCCTGGCCGGTGGCCCGGGCCAGGTCCCAGGTGTGCATGAACACGTCGGCGGTATAGAACTGGTCGATCGCCCGGTCCAGCGGCAGCTCGCCGATGTGCGGGTTGGTGAGCCGCCGGCCGGCGGTGGCCGGGTCGTCGAGCAGCGCCTGCACGGCGTCGCAGTGCGCCTGCCACGCTCCGGCCGGGTCGTCGTCGACCGGCGGGCCGGCCGGCAGCTCGACGCCGGAGCCGGCCCGCAGGAACGGCGGGAACCACTCCACGAGGTGGCGCACCACGTCGCGGGCGGTCCACGCCGCGACCGGGGACGGCACGTCCCACGACCGGGTGCCCTGGACGCGGTCGGTGAAGTCCCGGCCGATCTGCCGGTGCCGTTCGGCGGGAAGGTCAGACAGTGCCATGGGTGATCAGCTCCTCCAGTTTGGCGTGGCCCTCGTTGACCCCGACCTCCATGCCGCTCCGCAGCCACCCGTCGCGGGTCTCGAAGCTGTCGACCAGCGACTGGGTGCGCAGCCGGGTGCGGCCGGCGCCGAGGTCTTCGAACCACAGTGTCTCCAGGGCCACGCCGTCCGGGTCGCCCTCGTAGGTGAACGTCCGCACGATGCGGTCCGGCCGGATCTCGTGGAAGCAGCCGCGGAACGCGAACTCCGCACCCTCGCGCGAGGACACGTACCGGAAGCTGCCGCCGGAGCGGGCGTCCCACTGGTCGATGCGCGTCTCCAGCGAGTTCGGCCCGTTCCACCGCACGAACAGCGCCGGGTCGGTGTGCGCCCGGAGCAGCTGCCCGGGCGTGGCCGCGAAGTCGCGGGTCAGGCGGATGATCGGCACCGCCGGATCGGCTTCGATCGTGGTTTCGGCCGTGGTGCTCACGCCGCACTTCCCTCCTGCTGCTCGTTCATCTCGGCCAGGATGGCGTCGAGGCGGCGGTGGCGCTCCTCGGCCTGGCGCCGGTAGCGCTCGATCCAGCTGTCCATCAGGTCGAAGATCTCGGCGTCCAGCCGCACCGGGCGGGGCTGCGGCCCCGGCGGCCGGCTGACCACCCCGGCCTCCTCGAGCACCTTGAGGTGTTTGTAGACCGCCTGGAGCGACATCGGGTAGGGCTCGGCGAGCTGGTTGACGGTCGCGTCACCGGCCGCGAGGCGGCTCACCATGTCGCGCCGGGTCGGATCGGCGAGCGCCGAGAACACCCGGGACAGCGCGTCTGCCGCCATCGCCACCCACCCTTTCAACCTCTCGGTTGAACAGCACCGTAGCCCGCGTCCGGGACGGCGTCAACCGCTCGGTTGAAAGCGCGGGCTAGTCGCGGGTCCCGCGGAAGAAGACGCGGACCAGGACGCGCAGGCCCAGCACGAACGCGACGAACAGCAGGACGTAGCCGAGGAAGGCGTACAGCGGGAGCGTCGGCGTCAGTCGCGGGCCGGCCGTGCTGGTCAGCAGGAGGATGGCGCCCAGCGTGGCCGCCGCGGCCAGGATGGTCAGCATCAGCTGCTGGGCCAGGCCGGTGATGAACTGGCGGTCGCGGCGGTCGGCCAGGGCCCGCACCTGAACGGTGAACCGGCCCTGCTCCGCGTCCTCGACGATCTTGTTGAGGCGCTGCGGCAGGCGCTGCAGGATCGGCAGCAGGCTCGCCAACTGGCCTTCGAGGGTCTGGCGGACGGCGGCCGGTTCGAAGGCGTCGCGCATCAGGTCGCCGCCCGCCTCCTGGGCCGCGGCGAGCATGTCGAAGCCGGGGCTGAGCAGCGTGAGGGTGCCCTCCAACGAGCCCATGGCCCGGAACGCGGCCGCGACCTGGGCCGGCACCGCGAACCGGTGCAGCACGACCAGGCGGAACAGGGCGGTGAAAACGCCCGCCGCGCCCGCCGCGCCGGCCCGGTAGCGGACCATCAGCTCGCCGACGTCGCGTTCCAGGGCCCGCTGGTCGAGCTCGTCCGGGCGGCCCAGCAGCTCGACCAGGGACGAGGCGGCGGCGATCGGGTCGTCGCGTTCGATCGCGTACAGCAGGAGGCCGAGCGCCGAGCGGGCGGTCCGGTCGAGGCGGCCGACCGAGCCGAAGTCGAGCAGGCCGACCGTCCCGTCCGGACCGATCAGCACGTTGCCGGGATGCAGGTCGGCGTGGAACACCCCGGTGACGACGATCTGGTGGAGCACCGAGCCGAGCAGGTCGGCCGCCAGACGACGCCGGTCCTCGGCGGCGAGACCGGTGAAGCCGCCGGGAGCCGACGGGAGACGGGACATCACCAGAACGGTCGGCGACGACAGCTCGGGAAAGGTGCGCGGCACGACGATCCGGTCGGACGGGCGGAGACCGGCCGCCACCGCCTGGGTGTTCTCCAGCTCGACCGTGTAGTCGAGCTCCTCGCGCAGCGACGCCGCGAACCCCTCGGCCAGCCGGTGCACGCCCAGCGAACGGCCCCACCCCGTCGTCCGGTCGAGCCGCGAACCCAGGCGCACGATGATGTCGAGATCGGCGGCGATCTGGCGGCGGGCGGCCGGGCGCTGCACCTTCACGACCACGTCCGTACCGTCCAGCAAGCGGGCCGAATGCACCTGGCCGACCGACGCCGCGGCCAGCGGAACCGGCTCGATCGAGGCGAAGACCTCGCCGACCGGGCGGCCGAGACCGTCGGCGATGGCCTTCTCGATCTGCGCCCAGGGCGCCGGTTCGGCCTGGCTCTGCAACTTGCTCAGCTCGCCGACCAGCGCCGGTGGCAGCAGATCGCGCCGGGTGGAGAGGGTCTGGCCGAGCTTGACGAACGCGACCCCGCCGTCCTCCAGGGCCCGGCGCAGCGCGACCGCGGTCCGCCCCAGGCCGGGGTCGGCCGGCTGCCGACCCGGGCGCAGGAACCGGCCCAGCCCGTGCCGGACCGCGATCCCGACGATCACCGTGTAGCGCCGGGTGCGCCGCCGCTGCCCGCGCCAGTTGCGCACCAGCGTGACCAGGCCGGGGACGGTGCCGGTGGGCAGGATCGCCTCGAGGACGACCAGCGCGGCCAGGCCGAGGGTGAAGATCCAGGCGATTGTGAGGACGACGAGCAGGACCGCGGCGGCCGAGTCACCGACCAGGCGGTCGCCGGCGAGCAGGCCCGAGCGGTCGCCGACGAACCCCAGGACCGACGGGCTGACCGCGACCAGCAGCAGTCCGAACACGACCGACCGCCACCAGCCGACCGGCACGCCGAGAACGCGCCGGGCCAGCCCGGCCAGCACCAGCACCGAAACCACCCAGAACAGGACCGCGACCAGGCCGTTCACCAGCGCCATCAATGCCCCCGAGGCTCGTTCGGAGCCTCACGATATCGGGGCCGGTCAGCGCGCGAGGACCAGCGCGAGGGGCCCGGTGCGGGTCTTCTTCGCCTCGTACATCGCGGCATCGGCCCGGGCGACCAGGTCGTCGGGGCCGGCGCCGCCCGGGGGCGACCAGGCGACACCGACGCTGACCTGGGGCAACAGGACGTGGCCGTCGACCTCGACCGGGCTGCCGTCGAGCGCGGCGAGCAGGTCGGCGCCGATCTGCCGGGCCTGGTCGGTGCCGGCGACGTCGCGGCAGATCACCAGGAACTCGTCACCACCGATGCGGCCGACCACACCGGACGCGCCGACGGCCAGTCTCAGGCGGGACGCCACGTGGGTGAGCAGCCGGTCGCCGGCGGCGTGGCCGTACCGGTCGTTGACCTGCTTGAAGCCGTTGAGGTCGCAGAAGACGGCCGCGGTTCCGGCGTGCCCGTCCAGGTCGCCGGCGGCCAGGACGGCCAGCGTCGCGGCGCGGTTGTGGCAGCCGGTCAGCGGGTCGTAGGTGGCGCGGTGGCGCAGTTCCTCGCGCAGGCGCACGTCCTCGGTGACGTCGGCCAGGCAGATGATCGCACCGGTCACCGCGCCGCCGTCGTCGGTGAGCGCGCGCAGATTGGCCCGGATCCGGCGCACACCGCCGTACTCCAGATCGACATCCTGCCCCGAGGCGAGCACCTCGGCCACCGCGGCCACGATCTCGGCCGGCTGGGCGTCGCCGAGCAGATCGCCGACCCGGGCGCCGACGTGCCCGGTGGCCCGGTCGTTGACGAAGCTGACCCGCCGGTCGGCCCCGATCTGCAGGATGCCCATCGGCAGCGTCTCGGTGAGCCGCCGCATCAGCTGCTCGGCCGCGCGGACCGCCTCCTGGGCCGCCATCTCGTCGGAGATGTCGAGCATCTCGGCCACCACGCCCGGATTCGACGGGTCGGCGAGGTGATTGTGGTTGGTGATCTCGAACCAGACCGCGTGCCCGTCCCGGTGCAGGTGCCGCAGCCGAACCCGGCGGGCCGAGCCGTCCGGGGTCGAGAGCAGATCCATCCAACTGGCGATCGCGCGCTCGTGGTCGTCCGGGTGCACCAGATCGAGGCTCCGGGTGCCGACGAGCTCGCTCGGCGCGTACCCCAGAAGCGGCCCGACCTCGGGCCCGGCGGCGTTGATCACCGCCGTTTGATCCTTGTGCATGGTGACCAGGCGCGGCCGCACCTCCTGGTGCGGGATCAGCGCCGCCTCATGCTCCTCCATGCCGGTGAGCAGCGCGACGAAGACGCCGAGCCGGTGGGTGAGGTCGATGATGTGCAGGCGCACCTGGCGGTCCGGCGCCGCGACCGGGTGGACGAGGCAGTTGGCGACCCCCTCGTTGAGGGCCCGGTGCCACGCGTCGATGACGATCCGCTGGTCGTCCGGCGTCACCAGGCCGAGCGCCGAGCGCGGCCCCTCGATCGGCCGGTGCCCGGTCACGGCCAGCTCGTCCGGCAGGTCGGTGAACAGGCCGGTCGGCGCGACCGCCGCGATGAAGGTGCCGGGGTGCTGCGCCAGGGTCGCCGCGAGCACGGCCTCGCGGCCGGCGGGATCCAGCTTGGGTTCATCGGCCATGGCTCCACGCATCGGCTGGGTGAGGGTCGATCTGAGCTTTCCGCTCCCGCATAATCGAGCCATGCCCGACCGTACGTTTCGTTTCGGTGTGGCGCTGGGTGCCGTCGGGTCCCGCGTCGCGTGGCTCGACAAGGTCCGGACAGCGGCCGACCTCGGTTACGACGTTCTGCAGGTGCCCGACCACATGGGACTGGCCGCGCCCTTCCCGGCCCTGATGGCCGCGGCCGAGGCCGGCACCACGATGCGGGTCGGCACGTTCGTGCTCAACGCCGCGCTCTACCACCCCTGGGTGCTGGCCCGCGACGTCGCCGACACGCACCGGCTCACCGGCGGCCGCTTCGAGCTCGGCCTGGGCACCGGCTACCTCCAGCACGAGTTCGCCGCGGCCGGCGTGCCGTTCGGCTCCGGCGCCACGCGGCTGCGCCACCTGGCCGAGACGGTGCGCGAGGTGCGCGAGCGCCTGGCCGCCGAGCCGGACCGGCCGGACCCGCCGCTCCTGCTGGCCGGTGCCGGACGCCGCCTCCTCGAGCTGGCCGGTCGCGAGGCCGACATCGTCGGCTTCTCCATCCATGCGGCGGTCGAGCCGGGCGTACGGCCGGAGCGCGCCCTCGCCGACCGCATCGCCCTCGTCCGGGCCGCGGCCGGCGACCGTTTCGAAGACCTGGAACTCAACATGATCGTCGGCGCGGTCGGCCGCGACCGGGCCGAGCTCGACCTGACCATCGCCCGGGCCGCGACCGGCCTGCCCGACGACGAGCTGCTCGGGCTGCCGAGCGTGCTGTGCGGCCCGGAGCGCGACCTCGCGGACCGGTTGCGGCACTACCGGTCCGAGTTCGGCATCACCTACTACGGGGTGTTGGAACCCGACATGGCGGCGTTCGCCCGCGTCATTCCGCTGCTGCGCTAGCCGTTGGGACCTCGATAGCACCCGCCGGTGGCGTCGAGGACGTTCGCGGTCAGCCGGCCGCCGCCCTCCGTGGCCAGGAAGATGCTGCGCGAGCACGCGTCGGACTACCCGGCGCTCGCGCTCGCCGATACGACGGTGAAGGTCGCGTCCTCCGGCACCGGGGCCGTGCCGGTCCGGGCCTCGGGACCGGTGACGCCCGCGTAACACCAGGCCCCAGCGCACCCCGGCGACGGACGTCATGGCGGTGACCTGCTCGCTCAGGCAGTCCACGCGGTGTCGACCCACGGCGAGTCCGAGCCGTGCGTCGTGAACCGCAGTCCCACGGGCGAAGGATAGGTCGCTTCGCGCCCGGGCCGGGCGGCCGAGCGGTCGGCTCAGAGGGTGGCGAAGCCTTCCCGCCAGGACGGATATCGCGGGTTCCAGCCCAGCTCCTTGCGGGCGCGCTGGTTGCTGGCACCGCGGGCCCATCCGCGCCGGTCGCCCTCGACGATGGCGGGGGAGGGGAGCCCGACGGCCCGGCGGAGGGCCGGCACCCACGCCGCGGCCGGGGCCGGGTCGTCGTCGCAGACGTTGACGGCACCGGACGGCCAGGACAGGGCGGCGACCGCCGCGGCCGCGGCGTCGTCGACGTGCAGGAGGCTGCTCACGTCGGCGTCGGCGGCGACCATGCCGGCCAGGGCGCCGTCCCGGGCATACCAGGTGCCGGGGCCGTAGAGGGTGCCGTAGCGCAGGACGACCCACTCCGGCACGTCGCGGACCGCCTCCTCGAGGGCGGCCACGCCGGCCACGCTCGTGTGCCGGGGCTCGGGGGCGTCGACGTCGAGCGGCGTGTCCTCGGTCGCCGGTTCGCGGCCCGGCTCATAGGCCCAGGAGATGCTTTGCGCGATGAGGCGGCGTACACCGGAAGCGAGCGCCGCATCGACCAGATTGCGTGTTCCCTCGCGGCGGAGCCACGCGTTGGCGGCGAGGTCGCGGCCGCTGAGGCTGGTCAGCTGATGAATGACCACGTCGGGGTGGATCTCGCCGACCGCGGCGGCCACCGCGTCCCGGTCGAGCACGTCGACCACCCGGTCGGCGCCGGACCGGGCCAGCCCGACCACCTCATGACCTGAATCGGTCAGCAACGGCCCGAGGCGGCGACCGATCACGCCGGTCGAGCCGGCCAGCAGGATGCGCATCACCGCCACCTCCGGTCCTTGCGTTCTTCCAACTCGGCCGCGCTGACCAGGGTGAGCATCTCCTGGCCGGGCGCGCACACCATGACAACCACGAACCTACTGGTGTGCCCGGCCAGATTGTTGGCCGCCTGGTAGTGGATGACGTCGCCGCCGGGCTCCCAGAACGCCTCGCCGGCCTTGATCACGCGCGGCGCCTCACCCTCCAGCTCGAAGGCCATCTCGCCCTCGAGCAGGTAGCCGAACACCGGCCCCGAATGGCGGTGCGGCGGCGAGCCCGGGTCACCCGGCGGCAGCTCGATCATCGCGGTCATGACGTGCGATCCCGCCGGCAACGAGGGCGGGTTGGCCGTGCCCAGAAGCACGATCTCGTTGTTCCCGATCTTCATAGTTCGACCGTAGTCCCGACCGGACCAGATTTTTGGTCCAGTCAGGCCTGGCATCACTGGACCAGTTGGGCGAGCAACTTCAGGGCCTCCGGCCACAAATGCGCTGGTGGCGCCGCATAGCCAAGAATCAGCGCGGCCGCCTTGCCCGCCGGCTCATGCCAGTAGCCGTTGTGGTGGAGACCGGTCAGAACCAGCCCGCGCTGCCGGGCCTCGTCAACCAGTCGCCGCTCGTCGGCCGCCGACTCCAGCGGCAGCAGCGCGTGCATCCCGGCCGCGACGCCCCGCAGCGGCTCGTTGATCGCCGCCGCCAGCTGAGACCGGCGCCGCCGGTAGGCCAGCCGCTGCCGCCGCACGTGCCGGTCGTAATCCCCGCGCACGATCAAATCAGCCATCGCGAGCTGATCCAGAACGGACACCGCCGCCGCCCCGGCCTCAAAGATCACCGCGGCGAGATCCCGGCGCAACGGCGCCGGCACGATCATCCACCCCAGACGTACGCCCGGGGCCAGCGACTTGCTCGTACTCCCCGCATAGACGACCCGCTCCGGGGCGAGCGCCTGCATCGCGCCGACCGGCCGCTGGTCATACCGGAACTCGCCGTCGTAGTCGTCCTCGATCAGGTAGGCGCCGTTCCGGCGAGCCCAGTCGATGAACCGGTAACGCTGCTGAGGCGCCAGCACCACCCCGGTCGGATGCTGGTGAGCGGGCGTGAGCAGGACGGCCTGCCCGGTGGCGCCATCCGGTTCGGCCCCGTGCGGCCCCACCGCGAGCGGGGCCACGGTCAACCCGGCCGCCCGCAGCACCTCCCGGTGCCGAACCAGCCCCGGATCTTCGGCCGCGACCATCCGCGCGCCGCGCCGCCGCAACACCCGCCCGAGCAGCGCAAGCCCGGCGGTAAACCCCGCCGTGATCACGACGGCCTCGGCGTCGGCGCGCACCCCACGCGTACGCGCCACGTAGCCCGCCACGGCCTCCCGCAGCACCGGCAGGCCGGCCGGCTCGGGGTAGTCGAACGCGCTGTTGGGTGCCGTGGCGAGCGCGCGACGCAGGGCGGTGGCCCAGACCGTACGCGGAAACGAGCCGAGATCCGGAATCCCCGGCCGCAACTCGATCGCCGCCCCGGTCCCGGTCCCGGCCCCGGTCCTCGTCCCGGCCTCCCGGCGCAGACCATCCGCTGTGGCCAGCCGCCCGGAGCCGTGCGCCCCTTCGGCATCCGGCCGCCCTCCCAGGCCGTCCGCCACCGCCGGGCGTTGCTGCTCGGGGCCGCGCGGCCCCGCCGAACGCCGCAGTCCGGCCGTTTGCGGCTCGGGATCGGGTGGCGCCGCCGTCCTGTGCTGCCCCGGACGATGCGGCCCATCCGCCTGCGGAGGCCCCGGGTCGCGTGCCGCCGCTGGCCGTTGGTGGCCGGGGCCGCCTGGAGCGTCTGCGTTCTGCTCGCGTGCGTCTCGCCGTCGCGTGGCTGGGCGCCCTGGGTCGAGCGGCAGTGCCGGCGTTTGCTGTCCGGAGTTCTGTGGAGCGCGTGCGCCTTGCCGACCTACGCCGAGCGCCGCCGACCCCGGCCGCCCAGGACCACGTGGCGCGGCGCGTTGCCGCCTCGGAGCATGAGGTGCCTCGGGTCCCCAGCGATCAAGGCCGTGCGACAGTTCGGCCACGCGGGTGGCCGAGCCGGCCGTGGCGACCAGCCAGCCCTCGGCGACCAGTTGCGCATAAGCCTGGACGACCGTGCCCCGCGCCAATCCGAGATCGGCGGCCAGGCTGCGGCTCCCGGGCAGGCGCGAGCCGGCGGACAGCCGCCCGGTGCGGATACTCTCCCGCAGGGCGCCCTCCAGCGCGCGGCCCGGAAACCCGGCCGACCGGTCGAACTCCAAATGCAGGTCGACTGACACCACCGGCCAACAATCTCATTCCCACCCAGCGGCAATCTCTTCTTCCGTGGCCGATCGCGTGCCCCGGCCGATCCCGTGTCCCGGCCGATCCCGTGCCTCCGCCGATCCCGTGCCCCGGCCGATCCGTGCCCCAGCCCGGCTGGTCTCGCGTGCCCCGTCCCGGCTGATCGCGCGCGTGGGCGCGCTGGTCCCGCGGGCCAGGCTTGGCTGGTCTCGCGTGCTCGGCTTGGCCGATCCCGCGCGCTGGTGGGCTGGTCCCGCGCGCCTGGCTTGCCTGATCGCGTGTGCCCTGCCCAGGCGCTCGCGGGTACTCGGCCCGGCTGGTCCCGCGTGCTCGGCCCGGCTGGTCCCGCGCGCTCGACTTCTGATCGCGCGTGCTCGGCCCGGTTGATCCTGCTGCGCCGGTCTGGTCGATTCCGCGTGCCCCAGCCCGGCTGATTGCGTGCCCCGGCTTGGCTGATCGTGCGCGCTGGGCCCACCTGATCGCGCCCAGCTTGGCCGATCGCCTGCACGGCTTGGCTGAAAGCGCGCGCTGGGTCCGGTTGATCCTGCTGCGCCGGTCTGGTCGATTCCGCGTGCCCCAGCCCGGCTGATTGCGTGCCCCGGCTTGGCTGATCGTGTGCGCTGGTCCGGCGGCCGGTTCCGTGCGCCCAGCTTGGCTGATCGCGTGCTGGCCCAGCTGATCGCCTGCTCGACTTGGCTGATCGTGCGTGCTCGGTCCGGCTGATCCTGCGCCGGCCTGGTCGATTCCGCGTGCCCAGCCCGGCTGATCGTGTGCCCGGCCCGGCTGATCGTGAGCGCTCGGGCCGGCCGATTCCGCGCGCCCTAGCCGGCTGATCGCGTGCTCGCCCACCTGATCGGGCGCCCAGCTTGGCTGGTCCCGTGCTCGGCCTGGCTCATCGCGCGCCCGGCTTGGCTGATCGCGTGCTCGCCCAGCTGGGCGATCGCCCAACTGGGCTGGTCGCGCGCTCGGTCTGGCTGGTCTCGTGCCTGGCCTGGCTCACCCCGCGTCCGGGTCCGCCGCGTCCGACCCATGCTCGGCGGTCTTCGCGCTCGGTTCGGCGGCCGACCTGGTCAGCACGGCTACTGACGTCGGCCGCTGTGCAGGCGACGTCGCCGGCTCCGCGGTCGGTGCGCTGACTGGTTGGGCCGGGGCTGGGGAGGGCGACGCCGGCTGCTCGATCGGCACGAAGAAGCCCTTGATGGCTGGGCCGAGGGCGCCGATGCGGTTCATTTTCTTCGGGACGGCCCAGCCGGCGTACGGCAGAGGGTCGGCCCCGTTCAGGGGCTGGTGGATTTCGGCGAAGCCGCCTGAGGGGAGGCGGCGGATGATGCCGGTTTCGACGCCGTGGGCCAGCACCTCGCGGTCGTGCTGCTGGAGGCCGAGGCACAGGCGGACGGTGAGCCAGTAGGCGAGGGGCGGCCCGAGCAGCAGGCCGAAGCGGCCGGCCCAGGTCATCGCGTTGAGGCTGAGGTGGAACTTGTCGGCGATGACGTCGTTGCCGCCGGAGAGGGTGGCGATCAGGAAGAACGTGAACGCCATGACGCCGACCCCGGTGCGCTGCGGCACGTCGCGTGGTCTTTGCAGCAGGTTGTGCCGGGCGTAGTCGTGTTTCCAGCGGCGCTCGATGAACGGGTACGCCCCGGCCGCGGTCAGCATGGCGCCGAGTGCGACCACGCCCGGCCAGAAGATCGGCGGTATCGAGTAGCCGTCGCCGATCGGGATCGTGATCTGCCAGGCCGGCATGAGGCGCACCAGGCCGTCGAGAAACATCACATACCAGTCGGGCTGGCTGGCTGATGAGACCTCGGATGCGCGGTAGGGGCCGAAGAGCCAGATCGGGTTGATCTGGAACAGGCCGGCCATCATCGCGACCACCCCGAACACGGTCATGAACAGGCCGGCCTGCTTGAAGACGTAGCGGGGGAAGAAGCGTTCGCCGACCACGTTGCGCTCGGTGCGGCCCGGGCCCGGCCACTGGGTGTGTTTCTGGGTGAACACCAGGCCGACGTGGACGACGATCAGGGCGAGCAGGAGCGCGGGCACCAGCAGCACGTGCAGGATGAAGAACCGGCCGATGATCTCGTGGCCGGGGAACTCGCCGCCGAACAGGGCCGCCGACGCCCACGTGCCGATGACCGGGATCGACAGGATGATGCCGGAGGCGATGCGCAGGCCGGTGCCGGACAGGCCGTCGTCGGGCAGCGAATAGCCGGTGAAGCCCTCGAGGAAGCCGAGCAGGAACAGGCTCACGCCGATGATCCAGTTGGCCTCGCGGGGCTTGCGGAAGGCGCCGGTGAAGAACGTGCGGGCCATGTGGATGACGATCGACGCCATGAACAGCAGGGCCGCCCAGTGGTGCATCTGCCGCACGAAGAGGCCGCCGCGGACCTCGAACGACAGTTGGAGCGTCGAAGCGTACGCCCGGGAGACGGGGACCCCGCGGAGCGCGGGGTAGGCACCGTTGTAGGTGACTTCTTTCATCGACGGGTCGAAGAAGAGCGTCAGGAAGACGCCGGTGATCAGCAGGACGATGAACGAGAACAGCGCCAGCTCGCCGAGCAGGAACGACCAGTGGTCGGGGAAGACCTTGTTGAGGATGCCCCGCAGGGGCGTCGCGACCTGGTAACGCTCGTCGACGCCGACCGCCAGCCGGCGTCCTGTCCTTCGCGGCTTCATGTGCACAGGACACCTGGGCGGCCGTCGATGTGACACGGTGTGGTCCGGGTCACATGTCACGCCGGGCGAGGCCGGCTCGTCCGGTACGCATGAGCCTTCAAGCAAAGCGTGTCGTCGTCCTGGTGCTGGCGATCTCCGCCGCCGTGGTCGGCGTGTGGGCGGCGGCGTTCCCGATGTCGTTCTACACCGATTTCCCGTCCCCCGGGCGCTACTGGGTCTCGACGCTCGGGCCGTACAACGAGCATCTGGTCCGCGACGTCGGCGGCCTCTATCTCGCCCTGCTGGTGCTCAGCCTCTATGCCTGGCGCCGCCCGACCGTGCAGGCGGTGCGGACGACGGGCGCCGCCTGGCTGATCTTCAACGCCGAGCACTTCCTGTGGCACATGCTGCACCTCGGGATGTTCCCCACGTTCGACAAGATCGGTAATGCGATCAGCCTGGGCGGCGTCCTCGTGCTGTCGATCCTTCTTCTGCTGCCCGACCGGTCAGCGGACGCGCCAGGCGTCCCGCAGCTTGACCCGGGCGCCGCTGCGCAGGACGGCGTTGCGGTAGATGCGCGCGGAAAGCCACAGCAGTAGCGGAATGATCACGACCATGCCGGCCACCGACACGACCGCCTGCCACGCCGGCACCACCCCCAGGGCCAGCCGCACCGGCATCAGCGTCGGCGCGAACACCGGTATCAGCGACAGCATCGCCACCAGCCCCGACCCCGGGTTCGAGGGCAGGATCGAGATGCCGATGACGTAACCGATGATCAGCAGCATCAGCACCGGGGTGACCGCGGACGCCACCTCCTCCTGCCGGGAGACCAGCGAGGCCACCGCGGCGAAGGCGAACGCGTAGGCCGTGTATCCGAGCAGGAACCACACGACCAGCCAGACGATGGTGCTGACCGCCGCGGTGAGGTGCAGGTGCAGCGCCCCGGTCGCGGTGCCGGCCACCACCCCGGAGGCCGCGATGATCGCGACCTGGATCAGCCCGACCGTGCCGAGGCCGACCACCTTGCCGATCATCAGCTGCCAGGGCCGCACCGTGGCGAGCAGGATCTCGACCACGCGGCTCGTCTTCTCCTCGACCACGCCCTGGGCGACCGCCTGCCCGTTCAGCAGGAGCGCCATGTAGATCAGGACGCTGGTCAGGATGCCGATCAGCAACTGCTGGCTGTCGGCCTTCTTGGGCGGTTCGAGCGCCGAGACCGCCACGCTCGCGGTCCCGACCGCCGCCGCGACCTTGGCCGGGTCGCCGCCGAGCGACGTGACCTGCTGGTCGAGGGTGGCGCGCTGGGCCACCAGCTGGAGCACCGACCGCAGGCCCTCGTCGAGCTCGCTCTTGACCACCACCTGCACCGGGGCGCCGCTGCCGGTGAGAAGTGCGTCGAGCTTGCCGTCGCGTACCTGCTGGCGGCCGGCCGCCTCGTCGACCGCGTGGATGCGGACGTTGAACTGGATCGACTCGGCGGTCGTGGTGACCACGCCGGCCAGCGGACCCGCGCCGGGGGTGACGCCGACGTCCTGATAGTCCGGTCCGTTGCCGGCGACCTTCGAGATCAGCGCGATGCCGACCAGGATGACCACGCTGATGAGGGTCGCGATGCGGAAGACCTTCGACCGCAGCCGCGTGACGATCTCGCGGCCGGCGATCAGGCGGATGACACTCATGCTGTCTCACCATCCAATGCGGCGACGAGGTGGCGGAAGAGGTCGGTCAGCGACGGGCGGACGTGGGCGAACTCGTGCACCGGCCCGGTGGCCAGCGCGGCCCGGAGCACGACCTGGTCGTCGGCGCTGGGATCGAGGGCGAGCCGGGTCGCATCCCCGGAGGAACCGAGAACGGTCACCCCGGGCAGGGAGGATGCCCACCCCGGTGGGGCACCCGGCGCGCGTACGACCAACTCGTCCCGCCCGCCGGCCCGCAACTCGTCGACCGTGCCCGCCGCGGCCATCCGCCCCTGCCGCACGATGCCGACCCGGTCGCACAGCCGCTCGACCAGGTCGAGCTGGTGGCTCGAGAACATCACCGGCACGCCCGCGTCGGCCCGTTCCCGCAGCACCGCGCTCATCACGTCGACCGCGACCGGGTCGAGCCCGGAGAACGGCTCGTCGAGCACCAGGATGTCGGGCTCGTGCACCAGCGCCGCCCCGAGCTGGACCCGCTGCTGGTTGCCGAGCGACAGCTTGATCACGTCGTCGTTGCGGCGGCTCGCGATGCCGAGCCGCTCGGTCCACGCGTCCGAGGCCTTGCGCGCCTCGGCCGCGGTGAGCCCGTGGAGGCGGGCCAGGTAGGCCAGCTGTTCGCCGCACCGCATGCGGGGGTAGAGCCCGCGTTCCTCCGGCATGTAGCCGATGCGGCGGCGGGTGTCGAGGTTGAGCGCCTGGCCGTCCCACCGCACCGAGCCCGCGTCGGCCTCGAGCACGCCGAGGACGATCCGCATCGCGGTGGTCTTGCCGGCGCCGTTGCTGCCGACCAGACCGAAGATCTCGCCGGCGTGGACCTCGAAGGTGATGTCGTCGAGGGCCACGGTGTGGCCGTACCGCTTGCTGACCCGGTCGATCTCCAACTGGCGAGTCGTCATTTGGTGTCCCACCCCGTTTCGCTCCGTTGGAAATGTGATATCACTATGATAGAAGCGGGGCAACCCCGCACGAGGGGAGTGGCAGCGATGATCACCGAGACCGCGTACAGCGAGCGCCGCACCGACGGGGCAGCCGGCATACCGATCCTGCTCGGCGCCATCGCCGGGATCATCGTCGGCACAGTGCTGCTCATCATGGCCAACCCGGTCACTGTCGCGCTCGGCATCCTGCTGCTGATCGTGGCCGTTCTCGGGTTGCGCGGGCTGACCCAGGTCGCCCCCGGCCAGGCGCGGGTCGTCCAGCTTCTCGGCCGTTACACCGGCAGCATCCGGCAGACCGGGCTGCGGTTCGTCAACCCGTTCACCACCCGGCGGCCGGTCTCGACCCGCATCCGCAACCACCAGACCGAAGTCACCAAGGTCAACGACTCCGACGGCAACCCGATCGAGATCGCCGCGGTCGTGGTCTGGCAGGTGAGCGACACCGCCAAGGCGGTCTTCGAGGTCGACTCGTTCGAATATTTCGTGGCGATCCAGGCCGAGACCGCGGTGCGGCACATCGCGAACAGCTATCCCTACGACGCCCACGAGGACACCCAGGTCTCGCTGCGCGACAGCACCGACGAGATCACCCGGAAACTGGCCGAGGAGATCGGCGCCCGGGTCGCTCCGGCCGGCGTCACCGTCGTCGAGGCCCGCCTGTCGCACCTCGCCTACGCGCCCGAGATCGCCCAGGCGATGCTGCGGCGCCAGCAGGCCAATGCCGTGGTGGCCGCCCGCCAGCGGATCGTCGAGGGCGCGGTCGGCATGGTCGATCTGGCACTGACCCGGCTCTCCGAACAGTCCATCGTGGACCTCGACGAGGAGCGCAAGGCGGCCATGGTCTCCAACCTGCTGGTCGTGCTCTGCGCCGATCGCGATACCCAGCCCGTCGTCAACACGGGCACCCTCTACCACTGACCGGCCCATGGCGGAACGTAAAAGCATTCTGCTGCGCCTCGACCCGGCCGTGCACGACGCGCTGGCCCGGTGGGCGGCCGACGAACTGCGGAGCACCAACGCGCAGATCGAATATCTGCTGCGCAAGGCCCTCCAGGGCGACGGCCGGCTGCCCGCCGAGGCCAAGAAGATGCGCCGCCCCGGCCGCCCGCGCACCGAAGAGGCGGACGAGACCTGAGCCGGCCGTGGCTGCGTCCGGGTGGCTGCCCGCGCTCCGGGGACCGTGCCGTCGATGCCGATCGGCCGCCTGCCGGCTATGAGCCGGTCTCATCGGCCGCCGATTAACCAGATTAATCGGCGGCCCGCGAACCATAGATCGGGATCTTACGGCTGATATGCCCCGAGACGATCAAAAGAATTCACAGATTAGTTGCATTCATTTGCGGGGATGACATACTCGTGCCACGACGGCGCGTCTCACCCCCGGAGGACCGATCGTGGCGCTCGAAGCGGCAGTCCCTGAGCCCGACGACCATCGATACCGCCCGGGCTACGAGCTCGCCGCCGAGAAGCTGTTGATGCACATCGCCGAGCAGAACCTGCGCCCCGGCGACCGCCTGCCCACCGAGCAGGGCCTGGCCGAGATCCTCGGCACCACCCGCAACGTCACCCGCGAGGCGGTCAAGGTGCTCGCCGCGATCGGCCGTCTCACCGTCCGCCGCGGCGCCGGCATCTTCGTCGCCGCGGCCGGCACCACCCGCGCCGACGACGAGCTGGCGCACTACCAGCCCACCGACATGGAGCATGTGCTGATGCTCCTCGACTACCGGCGGGTCGTGGAGTCCGAGACGGCGTGCAAGGCCGCCACGACCGCGACCCCGATCGAGCTCCGCGCGATCCGCGAGACGGCCGACGAATCGGCCCGGGCCGGGGCCCTCGGCGACGTCCACGCGTTCGGCCGGGCCGACGAGCAGTTCCACCACGCGGTCGCGATCGCCGCGCACAACCTCTTCTTGCAGTCGGCGGTGGCGACCGTCCGGCGGTTCGCCGCCCAGAGCGACGTGCTGCTCTTCCACGGCGACGCCCCGGGCTCGCTCGAGGCGGCCGGCCGGCAGCACGTGGCGATCGCGGCCGCGATCGCCGACGGCGACCCCGATCGGGCGACCGACCTGATGGCCGAGCACGTCGCCACGACGCAGCGGCAGTTCGAGCGGCGCATCCGCAACCGCCTGTTCAACCCCCACCCCTGATCTTCCGCTGACGAGACGGCGGACCCACGACGGGTCCCGCCGCACTGCTCCCTGCCCAAAAGCTGCCGCTGCCCAAAAGCTGCCCCCTGCCCCAAAGCTGCCCCGTGCCCCAAAGCTGCCCCCTGCCCAAAAGGAGCCGCATGAAGATCACGCATGTCGAGTCGTTCCGGGTCCCCGTGCCCGCCGCCGAGCCGCCGTTCCGGTGGCGCCACGGCCTGGCCGGCAGCGCCCCGGCGGCCGAGGGCGGCGTGCTCCGGATCGGCACCGACGAGGGCGTCGAGGGCGTCGCGTTCTTCTCCCGGCCCGGCGCCGCGGTTCTGCTCGACGACCTGGTCGAGAGGGTGTTCCGGCCCGAGCTGATCGGCGCCGACCCGCTGCAGCGCGAATGGCTCTGGCACCGGGTGTGGGAACTCGACCGCATCCACGAGCTGCCGCTGCCCACCCTCGGCCTGATCGACGTGGCGCTCTGGGATCTGGCCGGGCGGCTCCAGCAGTTGCCTACCTGGCGGGTGCTCGGTGGCTTCCGCACCGAGATTCCGGCGTACGCCTCGACCTCGACCTTCGCCTCGACCGAGGAGTTCCTGGACGTCGCCGACCAGGTGCTCGCCCTCGGCTACCGCGCGATCAAACTGCACGCCTGGGGGGACGTCCGCCGCGATGCGGCGCTCGCTCAGGCCGTACGCGACCACGTCGGCCCCGGCCTTCCGCTGATGTACGACGGGTCGGCCGGCTTCGACCTGCCCGACGCGCTGTATCTCGGTCACGCGCTCACCGACGCCGGCTACCTCTGGTACGAGGAGCCGATGCGCGAGTTCAGCGTCACCGCGTACGCCCGCCTCGCGCACGCCGTCGGCGTGCCGCTCCTGGTCGCCGAGACCTCGGACGGCGCCCACATGAACTCGGCCGACTTCATCGCCGCCGGGGCCGCCACCTTCGGCGTGCGGGCGAGCACCACGCTGCGCGGCGGCATCACCGGCGCGATGCGCACCGCCCACCTGGCCGACGCCTACCGCCTGCGGGCCGAGGTGCACGGCTCCGACCTCCCGAATCAGCACCTGTGCATGGCGATTGCCAACACCACCTACTACGAGTCGCTGGTCACCTCGGTCCGCGCGGTGCGCGAGCCGGCGGTCGACGCGAACGGGCTCGTGCACGCGCCGTCCGACCCGGGCATCGCCCTGCCGGCCGGCCTCGACTACCCCTCCGCACTCCAGCCGTATGTTCAACGGAAGGCCCAGATATGAAGCTGAAGCTGTCTCTCATGGCCGCCGCCGGAGCCGCACTCATGGTGGCCGGCTGTGCCAGCGCCACCCCGGCCGCCACGTCCGCCTCGTCCGCTCCCGCGTTCGAGCCGGCGAAGCAGGATCCGGCCGCGACCGTCACGGTCTGGACCGACGCGACGCGCCTGCCGGCGGTGCAGAAATATCAGAAGTCCCACCCCGCCGCCAAGCTCAACATCGTCACCTATGACGGCAGCGCCGACGGGTCGACCTACCTGCAGACGAAGGTGCAGCTGTTCGACCGTACGGGAAACGGCTGGCCCGACGTCGTCTTCGCCTCCCCGACCGATGTGACCTGGGCGGCGCGGCCGACCGGTCCGTCGGCGAAGGCGTTCGCCGCGCCCGTGGACCAACTCGTCGGCAAGTCCGTCCTCGACGGCTTCGCGCCCGGCTCGCTGAGCCCCTGCCAGGCCGCCGGGCACACCTACTGCCTGCGCAACGACATCGCCCAGGTGGTGCTCTGGTACGACAAGTCCTTGATGGACAAGTGGGGCTATCAGGTGCCCACGACCTGGGAGCAGTACCAGGCGCTGGGCCTGAAGGTGGCCCGGGACCACCCGGGTTACGTGATCGGGGCGGTCGGCGACACCAACTCGCAGGAGTCCTACTTCTGGTCGAGCAAGTGCCCGGCCCAGCAGCTGGTCGGCGACAACCAGCTCCGGGTCGACCTGACCGCACCCGAGTGCACCCGGATGGCGAAGCTGCTCGACCCGCTGCTCGCCGCCAAGGCGGTCAGCAGGCAGGGCTTCTTCACCCAGGGCTTCGACGGCGGCAAGGTGCTGATGGCGGTCGGGCCGTCCTGGTACGGGCAGTACCTGTTCAACGCCGCGTTCAAGGTGCCGGCCGGCCGGATCGCCGCCGCGCCGCCGCTGACCTGGGACGCCGACCCGACTCCGGCCACCGGCAACGTGGGCGGCGGCATCTGGATGATCTCGTCGCACAGCACCGCCCTGAAGGCGGCCGAGGACCTCACGACCTGGCTGACCACATCGGACGACAACCTGGCCGGCGCGCCGACCTATCCGGCGTTCGTTCCCGGGGCGAAGGCGTGGCTGGCCAACCCGGTCAACAGGAACTACTTCGCCGCCGACGTCTCGCCGGCCTTCCTGGCCGCCGCCGGTGAGGTCTGGACCGGCTGGTCGAACACGAAGTTCAGCGACGCCACCCCGTGGTCGACCACGGTGCTGCCCGCGCTGACCGCCGGGAAGTCGCTCTCCGACACGCTTCCGGCCTGGCAGACCGCGATCACCCACCAGGCCGAGTCGGTCGGTTATGCGGTCAGCAACAAATGACCTCGACGGAAGTCCGGCCCGTCAAAACCGGGCGGGCCGGTTACCTCTTCGTCGCCGGCTACACGGTCCTGCTGCTGGCGTTCGGTGTCGTCCCGACCGGATATGCCGTCTACCTCGCCTTCACCAACGACCACGGCCAGTTCGTCGGCCTCGGCCAGTTCTCCCGGGTGGCCGGCGACTTCCGGTTCGGGCCGGCGTTCGCGCACATCGCGGTCTACCTCGTGATGTGGCTGGTGCTGGTGATCGTGCTGACCGTGGCGGTGGCGATCCTGCTGCGCGGCCTGGCCCGCCGGAGCGTCTCGGCGCTGCTGCGGTTCCTGTTCTATCTGCCCGGGGCGCTGGCCGGGGTGGCGAGCGTGCTGGTCTGGCTGTTCATGCTCGACCCCAGCGTCAGCCCGGCCTCGTCGCTGCTGTCCGCGCTCGGGCAGGGCAGCTTCGAACAGGTGCTGGCGCCCGGCCACCTGCCGGTCATCCTGGTGCTGATCGCCTTCTGGACCGGGGCCGGCGGCTGGATCGTGGTGATGTACGGCGCCCTCAACAACATCCCGGACGACGTGCTGGAGGCGGCCCGGGTCGACGGGGCCGGCGGCTGGCGTACGGCCTGGAACATCCAGCTGCCGATGATCCGCAAATGGATCGTGTACATGGCGATCCTGGCGTTCGCGGGCGGCACCCAGTTGTTCGTCGAACCCCAGCTGTTGCAGACGGCGAGCCTCCAGCGGATCAGCCCGACCTGGTCGCCCAACCAGTTGGCCTACGTCCTGGCGTTCCAGCACGGCGACTTCAACGGGGCCGCCGCGGTTTCGGTGTTCCTGCTCGTGCTCGGCCTGATCGCCGCCGCCCTGCTGGTGACCCGCTCGGGTCTGTTCAAAGTGGAGGACTGATGGTCCGGGGTCTCGGCAAGAGCCTGGTGCTCGCGATTCTCACCGTCTTCTTCGTCCTGCCGGTGCTCTGGCTGCTGCTGGCGCCGACCAAGACGGCGTTCGACCTGCAGCACCACAACCCGCTCAGCTTCGGGTCGTTCCATCAGGTGGCCACCGCCTGGCGGCACCTCACGGCCTTCCAGGACGGCGTGATCTGGCAGTGGCTGCGCAACTCGGCGGTCTATTCGGTCGGTGCGCTCGTGCTGACCCTGGCGACCGCGGTGCCGGCCGGTTACGGGCTGGCCCTGACCCGGTTCCAGGGCCGCAAGCTGCTGCTGTCGGTCACGCTCGTCGTCATGATCATGCCGAGCGCGGCCCTGGTCCTGCCGATCTTCCTCGAGCTCAACCTGTTTCACCTGATCGGCACGGTCTGGTCGATCGTGCTGCCGTTCTCGTTCTACCCGTTCGGCGTCTACCTGGTCTACATCTACTTCGCGACCAGCCTGCCCCGCGACATCCTGGCCGCCGCCCGCATCGACGGCTGCTCGGAGTGGCAGGTCTTCTCCCGGGTCGCGCTGCCACTGGCCAGGCCGGTCGTCGGACTGGTCGCGTTCTTCAGCTTCGTCGGCAACTGGAACAACTTCTTCCTGCCCTACCTCGTGCTGCCGAGCAGCAGTCAGTTCCCGATCCAGGTCGGGCTCAACCAGCTGCTCTCCTCCACCCCGTCGTTCAACCCGGTGGCGGGCAAGGGCCTCGACATCACCAGCCCCGAACTGGCGCTGGCGATCCTCATCGCGGTCCTGCCCGTACTGGTGCTCTTCCTGTTCTCCCAACGGGCCCTCGTCTCCGGCATGCTCGCCGGCTCGACCAAGGAGTAACGATGCACCGCGTACGCCTGCTGCTGGCTGCCCTGGCAGCCACCGCGACCGTCCTCGGCCCCGGAACCGCGGCCCTGGCCGCGTCTTCCTCTCTCACCGTCTCGCCCGACGGCACGGGCTCGGCCTGCTCCGCCGCCGCGCCCTGCTCCCTCGAGACCGCCCGCTCCTCGGTTCAGGCGGGAGGCCGGGTCGTCCTGACCGGTGGCACCTACCGTCTCACGAAGACGCTGGCCGTCTCCGGACCGGTCACCTACCAGGCCGCGCCGGGCGCCCGTCCGGTGCTCAACGGCGGCCGGCCGGTCACCGGCTGGCACGCGACAACCGGCGGTGTCTGGGCGGCGAGCGTGCCTTCCGGCACGGAGACCCGCCAGCTGTACGTCGACGGCGTGCGCGCCAACCGCGCCGAGGGGCCGGACCCGACCGGCTTCACCCGCACCGCGACCGGATACACCACATCGGACACCACGCTGGCCGGCTGGAAGAACCCCACCGACATCGAGTTCGTCTACAACGTCGGCTGGACCCAGATGCGCTGCGGCGTCGCCGCGGTCTCGGGCACCACGGTCACCATGGACCAGCCCTGCTTCGACAACTCGACCCGCAAGCAGTACGGGGTCAACGCCGACCGCCCCGACCGGGTCGAGAACGCGCGCGAACTGCTGGACCGGCCGGGCGAGTTCTACCTCGACCGGCCCGCGCACACGCTCTACTACATTCCCCGGCCGGGCCAGGATCTGCGCACGGCCGACGTCGAACTCCCGGTCCTGCAGACCCTGCTTTCCGGTACGGGCGCCGGCATCACCGTTCAGGGCCTCTCCTTCGAGTACGCCGGCTGGACCGAGCCGGACGGCCCGGACGGGTTCTCCGAGGTGCAGGCGAACATGCGGCTCACCGGGCCGGACGCGTGGGAGAAGCAGGGCTCGTGCGACCGGTTCTCCAAGACTTCCCCCGGCACCTGCCCGTACGGCAACTGGACGATGACGCCGGGCAACGTGGTCTTCTCCGGTGCCTCCGGACTGCAGTTGCTGGGCAACACCTTCGAGCATCTCGGCGCGGCCGGCCTCCAGCTCTCCGCGGCGAGCGACTCCGTCGTGCGGGGCAATGTCGTCACCGACACGTCGGGCAACGGCATCGAGATCGGTGACGGCACCGGGGTTTCGCTGCCCTCCGGCAACACGATCGACGACAACTGGGTGCATCACGTCGCGGTCGACTACGGCGGTGGCGTCGGCATCTTCCAGAGCTACGCCACGGACGACACGATCGCCCACAACCAGGTCAACGACGTGCCGTACAGCGGGATCAGCTCGAACTGGGGCTGGGGCCGCACGCCCACGGTGTCGTCCGGCGACAAGATCCTGAACAACCTCGTCTTCGACCACATGCAGCAGCACTCCGACGGCGGCGGCATCTACGTGCTCGGCCAGGAAGGCACGTCGCTCGCCGACGGCCTGACGATCAGCGGCAACGTGGTGCGCGACGGCAACAGCGCGGGCGGCGGCCACGCCATCTACACCGACGGCGGCAGCCAGCACATCACGATGACCGGCAACGCGATGTTCGCCAACGGCGTGTTCTCGATGGGCGGCTGCCGGGAGACGGACGGCACCCCGTACGGCGACTTCAGCTACACCGGCAACTACGTCGAGAACCCGGTCCCCGACTGGCCCTGCGGCGATCCGGACAACGCGACCATCAGCAACACCCAGGTCGGGCATGACGGTTCGGGCGTACCGGCCGCGCTGCTGGCGTCCGCCGGGCTCACCCCCGCGTTCGCCGCCCTGAGCGCCGCCCCGGCCGGCTGCGCGCTGCCGGTCAACCTCGCGGCGGGCAAGCCGGCGCAGGCCCAGTTCCTCGACGGCACGCCGGCCCAGCTGCAGCCCGGCACGGTCGTGTCGGCCGCCACCGACTCCTCTTTGGACACCTGGGTGCAGGCGAGCGGCCAGTTCCGCTGGCAGCTGGTGGTCGACCTCCAGCGCGCTCAATCGCTGGGCTCGATGACCGTCAGCTTCCCGCAGCCGCACTTCGCGACCGACTTCCACGTCGACGCTTCCCTTGACGCCACGTCGTGGACGACCGTGGGCACCGTGCACGACAGCGGCTGGGGGACCGTGCCGCTCTCCTTCACGACCCCGGTCAGCGCGCGCTATCTGCGGATCGTCGCCGACAAGCCGGACGACTGGGGGCAGCGCGGCGATCAGATGGCGATCAGCGGCGTCGCCGCGTACGCCTCGAACCTGAAGAATGCCGCCGAGCGCAAGCCGGCGCAGGCTCTGTTCATCGACGGCACGCAGGCCGACATGCAGCCGAACTCGCTGCCCGCCTCGGCGACCGACGGCGACCCGGGCACGTGGGCCCAGGCGACCGGCCGCTTCCGCTGGATCTCCCAGGTCGACCTGGGCCGCCCGGCCTCCGTCAACCTGATCACCCTGCTTCAGCCGGACGACAAGTTCGCCACCGCGTTCCACATCGACGCGTCCCTGGACGGCTCGTCCTTCACCACGGTCGCCCGCCGCCTCGACGCGGGCGGCGGCCTGACCCCGGTCCAGCTCGACAGGCCGGTCTCCGCCCGCTATCTCCGGGTGGTCGCCGACCGCCCGAACGACGGTGGCCAGACCGGCGGCCAGATGGCGGTGGCCGAAATCGGCGCCTACTGACCGGCCGCCCACGCGGCCGGGCCGCGCACCCCTCAGCGCGGCCCGGCCCGGTCACGGATCCGGTGCCTCAGGTGATGGCGGGACTGCGACGTTCGATGAGCACCACGTCGCGCCAGACGCCGTGGTGCCGTCCGATGCGATGCCGGGTGCCGACGGTGCGGAAGCCGCAGGCGGTGTGCAGAGCCAGGCTGGCCGTGTTCTCGGGGAAGATTCCGGATTGGATGGTCCAGATCCCGGCCGCCTCGGTCGATCTGATCAGCTCGTCGAGCAGCATCTGGCCGATGCGCCGGCCGTGCGCGTCGGGGTGGACGTAGACGGAGTGCTCGACGACCCCGGCGTAGACACAGCGGTCGGAGACCGGGCCGCAGGCGACCCAGCCGAGCACCCGGCCGGCCTCGCCGAGCGCGACGAAGCGATGCCCGGGCAGCCGGGCGGCGGTGAACCTGGCCCAGTCGGGTGGCTCGGTCTCGAACGTCGCGTTGCCGGTGGCGATGCCGAGCCGGTAGATGTCGAGGACCGGCCGGGCGTGCCGGTCGGTCATCGGGTGCAGCCGGACCGGGGCAGTCATGTCGATGCCGCGGAAGCGTCGCTGGGGTCGAGGAACTGGGAGAGCCCGGCGAGTTTCTCCGGGTTGGTCCAGTAGTAGACCCAGGTGCCGCGGCGCTCGCAGCCGACCAGGTCGGCCTCGCGCAGCTGCCGCAGGTGGTAGGAGATCGCGGGGCCGGTCAGGTCGAACGCTTCGGTGATCTCGCAGACGCACACGTCATCGCCTCGGCGGGCGGCGATCAGCGACAGCACCCGCAGCCGGACCGGGTCGGCCAGCGCCTTGAACGTGCGGGCCAGATCGGCGGCGCCCTCGGAGGTCAGCGCCTCATTGACCATCGGTTCGCAGCATCCCGGGCTCGGGACCCGCTCTTGTTTAAACACCTCTTTAGGTTGACAGGGCTTCCGGCGGAGCGCAATCTGCCTAAAGACCTCTTTAAGCAGAGAGACGAGGTGTGAGATGTCCCGTGTTCAGCTCGCGCTCCGGGTGTCCGACCTGGAAGCGTCGATCGTCTTCTACTCGAAGCTGCTCGGCGTCGAGCCGGCCAAACTGCGGCCGGGATACGCGAACTTCGCCGTCGAGCAGCCCCCGCTCAAGCTGGTGCTGATCGAGGGCGAGCCCGGCCAGCCGACCGTGATGGACCACCTCGGCGTCGAGGTGTTCAGCGAAGGCGAGGTCGCCGCGGCAACCGGCCGGCTGCAGCAGGCCGGCCTGTTGACCGTCGAGGAGAACGACACCTCCTGCTGCTACGCGGTGCAGGACAAGGTGTGGGTGCACGGCCCCGGCGAGGAACCGTGGGAGGTGTATGTCGTGAAGGGCGACGGCGACCGGCTGGCCAAGGCCGCCGACGGGCCGTGCCGCTGCGGCGAACCGGAACCGGTCGCCGCGACCAGCACCTGCTGCTGATCGGCCGGCCCGGCACGCTCAGGCGCGGCCGCCGTTGAGTGGCAGGTCGATGCCGTTGGCCATCGGGTTCTCGAGCAGGAACAGGCACGCGTCGACCACGTCCCGCATGCGGGCCAGCCGGCCGACCAGGGTGACGTGGCGGACCGGGTCGAGCATCGAGGTGTTGCCGGCCCAGTACGGGCTGTCCTCGATCGCCCACGTGTGGATCGAGTTGACGCGGACCGGGGCCAGCTCGATCGTCAGCGTGCGGACCAGGCCGACGACCGAGGCGTTCACCGCGGACAGGGTGGTCGAGCCGGGGTACGGATAGTCCTTGGCGGCGCCGCCGAACAGCAGGACCGAGGCGTCCGTGGTCAGCCGGGTGCGCAGGGCGCTCACCACGGCCGCGTTGCCGACGATCTTCGTCGTGGCCAGTTCGGTCGCGGTGACGATGTCGTACTCGTGGACGGTGTTCTGGTCGCGCACCATGCCGACCAGCGCGACCCGGTCGACCCGCGGCACCGCCTCCAGCGCGGCCTCGATCTCGGCCGGCTTGGTCAGGTCGAGCGCAAGACCGGTCACCGAACCGCCGATCTCGGCCGCCACCCGCGCGGCGTCGTCCTTGGACCGGCCGGTGATGATGACGTCGGCGCCGCGGCGGGCGTATTCGGTGGCCAGTTCGCGGCCCGTCCCACGGGTCGCACCGACGACGAGAACTGTTGTCATGCGCCGAGCCTGGCACAGCCGGTCCGGAGCGCTGTCACCGGTATTCGGGGTTGGCGAAGGCGGCCTCCGGACCGCCCGAACCGCGGTGGCCTCGCCGATCCAGCCCGCGGCCCGGCCCGGCCACCGGCTCTTACGAGACCGCGGGCCGGGCCGCGCCGAGCAGCGCCGACCTCTCGGTGTCGGCGCTCACGACCAGCGACAGGCCGCCGCCGAGGCCTTCCTCCAGCGGCCCGCCGATCGCTTCCCACGCGCCGGTCATGCCGCCGCCGGCCACCAGCACGGTCGCGCCGAACCGCCGCAGCCACGGTGCGAGCGCCGCGCCGAGCTTGCGGAAGGCCCAATCCAGAACCAGGCGCGCCCTCGCGTCGCCGGTCACCGCCCGTGCGGCGACCTGCGCCACGTCGATTCCCGGTTTTCCGTACGCGGTGAGGACGCCCCGGGTCGACGCTATCTGCTCGAGGGGACGGCCGTCGATCGTGAGCAGGTCGGCCCGGCCCTCCGGCGGGACTTCGGGGCCGGACGTGACCGGTACGCCGTACGCGAGGAAAGCGGAACCGACCCCGGTGCCGAGGGTGATCGCGGCCGCCCGGTCGTGGCCGGAGGCCGCGCCGAAGGCCCACTCGCCGAGTCCGAAAGCGATCGCGTCGTTGAGGAACCGCAGGGCGGCCGGAGGTGGCGTGATGCGGGCGCGCAAGGCGGCGCCGACGTCGACGCCGTCGAGGGCGTCGAACTTGCCGACGTCGCGATACCGGCCGATGCCCGCGGCGTAGTCGAAAGGGCCGGGGAGGGCGACACCCCAGGTCGCGCCGGCGGGTGCGCCCAGCCGGGTGGCGCAGGCGGCGATGGCGGCCAGCGTCTCCTCGGCCGGCAGCCGGCGTCTTTCGCGCCGGACCAGATCCGGCCCGTCGGCCGGCAGCCGGCGTCTTTCGCGGCGGACCAGATCCGGCCCGTCGGCCAGGGCGGCAGTGACGTGCGAGCCGCCGATCTCCAGCACCGGGATCACGGGTGGTCCACGATCCGGGTCGGGACGACCACGCGCTGCCGGGTGCCGGACCGCTCGAAGAGCAGCCTCGCCGCCGCCCGGCCGACCTCGGCGGCGTCGTAGGCCACCACGCTGAGCGGCAGCTGGAGCAGGTCGGCCACCTCGATGTCGTCGAAGCCGGCCAGAGCCACCGGATGGTCGCGCGCCGCTCGCAGGGCGCCGATCGTGTTCCGGTTGTTCGCGGTGATCAGCGCGGTCGGCGCATCGGGCCGGGCGAGCAGCTCCCGGGCGGCCTTCTCGGCCGCCCGGACATCGCCGCGGTGCCGGCGCACCCAGCGCTCGTCGAGCGTCAGCCCGGCGTCCTCCAGCGCGGCGGCGTAACCCCGGTAGCGCTCCGAGCCGGTCCAGAGCGCGGGCGGCAGGCCGAGAAAGCCGATCCGCTCGTGTCCGCGTCCGATCAGGGTGCGGCACGCCTCGTAGGTGCCGCCGAAGTCGTCGACCAGCACGCAGTCGGCGTCGATCCCGCGCGGCGGGGTGGCGGCCAGGACGACCGGGAGCCCGGTCAGGTGCCGGTGGTCGTTGCCGGCCGGCACCACCACGAGCCCGGCCAGGTGGCGGGCGGCCATGCTCCGCACCAGCTCCCGCTCCCGCCCGGGGTCGCCGTTGGAGCTCGCCACCACCAGGCCGGTGCCGCGGGCGGTCGCGACGTCCTCCACCCCGACCGCGAGCTGGGCGTAGAAGGGGTTGGCCAGGCCGGTCACGATCAGGCCGGCCAGCTCGTCCGGCTCGCCGCTGCGCAGCCGGCGGGCCAGGTCGTTGGGCCGGTAGCCGGCCTCGGCGACCGCCGCCAGCACCCGCTGCCGGGTGTCCTCGGAGATGCCGTCGTCGCCGCGGATCGCCCGGGAGACGGTCATCGCGCTGACACCCAGCCGGGCCGCGATGTCGCGCATGGTCACGGCGTCACCTGGGCCTTGACCAGGCGGGCGCGTCCACCGGAGGAGGTGATGGTGTAGGCCCCGACGGCGGCCGGGATCGCGATGGTCTCGGCGTAGTTGAGCGGATGCCCGCTGATGTCGACCCGCTCGCCCTCGACCAGCGTGAGCACGTGGAAACGACCGCCGGTGTCCTGCCGGTGCTCCCTTCCGGGCTCCACGGTCAGGCGCCGCACCTCGAAGAACATCTCCGGCAGGGCGCCGATCAGCTCCTCGCCGCCGCCCAACACCACCGGCCGGGGCACGAGCCGCTCGGCGACCGCGGCCCCGGTCCGCCCCGGGTCGAGATTGCGGAACGCGTGACCGACGTGCACCGGCCGCTGCCCGCCCCGCCGGTCCTTCCGCAGCCAGTCATAGAACCGCAGCGAATAGAGGTACGGCGTGGCGCTCACCTCGAGCACCACGTTGCCCTCGCCGCTGCCGTGCGGGGTGCCGGCCGGGATAAGGAACAGCTGATGCGGGGTGGCCGGAAACGTCTGCACGAAGTCGGTCATCTCGAACGGAACCGCCTCGGTGTCGGCCCGGTGCGCGACCTCGTGAAACTTCTCGATGTCGGCGCCCTCCCGCAGCCCGAGAAATACCCGGTTCCGCTCGCCGCCGACCATCATGTAGTAGGTCTCGTGCTGCGTGTAAGGCCAGCCGAAAACCTCCCGCATGTAGTCCGCCTGAGGGTGACAGTGGACGGACAGGTTCCCGCCGCCGACGGTGTCGAGATAGTCGAACCGGATCGGAAACGACGTGCCGAAATCCCGGTGCACCGCGGGTCCGAGCAGTTCGGCCGGGGAGAGGGCGACAATCAGCTGAAAGGGCACCTCGACGCGGTCGGTGCCGCCGACGAGGACGCCGCTCTCGGGCGCGATCAGCTCATAGCCGAGCGCGGTGTTGGAGCCGCCGGGGTGGTGGCCGAGCTGGTGACGGGCCCACTGACCGCCCCACGTGGTGCTGTTGAAGGTGGGGCGGGTGCGGTGCGGCCTGCGGGCGAGGTCGCGGCAGGTGGCCCGCAGGCTTTCCCCGGCCAGCCAGGTGGGCCGGTCCGGGTCCTGGGTGTCCAGCCAGAGGTCGATGTACGCGGCGTGCTCGTCGCGGTGCCGGTCGAGCAGGGGCCAGTCGATGTAGAAGAGGCGCTTGGTGGTGGCGGTCTCCCCGGGCGGCGCCATCAGATTGCGACCGCGCCCGGCGACGACTTCCGCCTCGGCGAAGCGCTTGGGCAGATCAGCCCACCACAGCACATCAACATCAACGCCGGCGGCATCGTCTCGGCCCAGCCCGTCGGGGCCGGCGGTGGCGTCTCGGCCCGGCTCATCGACGCCGGCCGCACTGTTTCGGCCAAGCTCATCGCCGGCGGCTGCGTCTCGACCCGGCCCGGCGGGGCCGGCGGCATCGTCTCGGCCCGGGTCGCCGGCGCCGGCGGAGCTGTCTTGGCTCAGTCCGGCCTGGCCGGCGACCGCCGCGGCACCAGGGCCAAACACGATGCGGAGGCTGCCGGGCTCCGGTGGCAATGCGGGTAGCCGGCTCCGGTCGAGCAGCGCGGCGAGCGTGCCGCCCGCCAAGGTCTCGAAGTCGGGGTCGTCGGCGAGCGCGGGGGAGCGGGTCAACCGCTGCACCTCCGGCCACGGGAGCGCGGCCTCGCGCATGTCAATCAACTCGACCCGCCCCCACGCCGGAGGCGCGGAGGTGGTCTGGTCGGTGACCGGCGCCTCCGAGTCGGAGGCGAGGCGGCTCGTGAGCAGTGACCTGAGCTCGGAGGCGACCCGGTCCCAGTCGAGGACGGCTGGGCCGTCGATCGCGAGCGTGCGCAGTGTGGCCGGCAGGGTGGCGACGGCGGGGGCCCAGCCGCGCCCGACCGAGCCGTCGACGGGCGAGTAGTGCGGGGTGGCGTCGTAGGGCACGCCGCGAACGTTACCGATAACGTCCGCTCAGGCCAAGACTGGAGCCGTTACCGATAACGGTGAGCCTGGGCGTCGTGCTCCGGATCGGGATTGACGCGATTGCGCCGGACCGTCGACAGCCCGAACAGGGCGATCGCCCCATAGACCACCAGCTGCACCAGGAAGCCGCCGGGCAGGTGTCGCAGGGCGCCGGGATCCTGGCTGATCACCAGCCGGATCACGCCCTGCGCCCCGATCGCCAACAGCATCAGGCCCAGAATCAGCAGTGCGATCTGTCGCACGCTCATCGCCCCCTCCGGCCGATCCCGCCGAGCGTAGGCCGCGCGGAACCCCCGCGCGGCCGGTTCGCCGGAATGGATACCCGGACCGAAAGCCCGAGGGAAAGTCCGGGCCGACCGCCCAGGCGGCCCGGGACGGAAAGCCGCGGCGGGCGGGGGGACGGAAGGCCGGGACGGTCGGGGGACGGAGGGCCGGGGCGGCCGGGGGACGCAAGGTCCAAGCAGGCCTGGACGCGAGGTCCGAGCAGGCCCGGACGCAGGGCCCGAGCGGGCCCGGACGCAACGCCCGAGCAGGCCCGGCCAGGCCCGGACGGAAAGCCCGACCAGGCCCGGAGGAAAGCCCGACCAGGCCCGGAAATCAGCGCTCGCCGCGGGCCCGGGCGTACTTGGCGCGGAACTTCTCGACCCGGCCGGCGGTGTCGAGGAGGCGGCTGCGGCCGGTCCAGAACGGGTGGCTGCCGGCCGAGATCTCGACGTCGACGACCGGATAGATCTGCCCGTCGTCCCACTCGATCGTCTTCGAGCTCACGGCGGTCGACCGCGTCAGGAACTGGTAGCCCGCGCTGCGGTCACGGAACACGACATTGCCGTACGCCGGGTGAATGTTCTTCTTCACGGTGACCCCTTAATGGAAACGAGTTTCATCCCGGGTAACCGTGTGGGAAGCCGCCGCATTCCCCGTTTCAGCCCAGCAGATGTGGGCGCTGCCACTCCTCCCCGCGCACGTGGTGGGCGAGGAACGCGAGCACCGTTTCGTACCAGACGCGCGCGTTGCCCGGCTTGAGGATCCAGTGGTTCTCGTCCGGGAAGTAGAGAAACTTGTGCGGGCTCGACGCCTTCGACCGGGACAGCAGGTCCCACCACAGCCGCAGCCCCTCGCCGATCGGCACGCGGTAGTCCTTGTCGCCGTGGATGACCAGCATCGGCGTCGTGATGGCGTCGGCCGAGCGCTGCGGCGAGTTGTCGGCCAGCCGCTGAACGGTCAGTTCGCGCGTCCAGTAGTCCGGCGCGTCGGTCGTCACCAGGAACTGGTCGAGCGCCCAGAGCGACTCGTGGGTCACGATCGCCTGGAACCGGTCGGTGTGCCCGGCGATCCAGTTCGACATGTAGCCGCCGAACGAGCCGCCCATCGCGGCGGTCCGCGACGCGTCGATGTCGGGTCGCCGGACGGCCGCGTCGGTGATCGTCATCAGGTCGGTGTAGGGCGCGCCGCCCCAGTCGCCCCAGCCCCGCCGCACGAACTCGCGGCCGTAGCCGGTCGACAGCGCCGGATCGGGCAACAGGACGGCGTAGCCGTGCGCCACCGCGATCCACGGGTTCCACCGCCACGACCAGGACTGCCACGACATCAGCGGACCGCCGTGGATCCACAGCAGCAGCGGCGACGGCCCGTCGGCGTCGGCCGGCAACGCCAGCCAGGCGCGGATCACGCTCCCGTCGGCGGCTTCGGCCGAGATCTCCTCCAGCTTTCCGGGTACGGGTGGGGAGCTCACCGGCCCCCGCAGGCGTTCGGCCTCCGCACTCCCGTCGGCCGCGACCCGGACCGGCGCCGGTGGACTGTCGACGGCTCCGCGCAGCGCGTAGATCCAGCGCCCGTCCGGCGAGACCGACACGTCGGTGTACGCCCCGTCGTCGCCGGTCAGCCGCCGCACCGAGCCGGTCGCGACGTCGACCCGCCAGAGTGGTGTGCGCCCCCGGTCGTCGGCCGGCACGATCAGCGCCGACCCGTCCGGCGTCCACCGGGCCGGGCCCTCCGGCCAGCGGTCCCATTCCTCGGCCAGTTCCCGGACCGGTCCGCCCCCGATCGGCACCAGGGCCAGCCGGTTGTCACCCGGATCGTCCGCCGTGGACCGCCGGTAGGCGACGCACGCGACCTGGGTGCCGTCGGGCGAGATCTGCGGCGACCCGTAGTCGTGCTCCGGGTCGTCGGCCAGCGCCCGCCGCGTCCCGGTCGCCACGTCGATCGCGACCAGCGTGGTCCGCATCGACCCGGCCCGCTCGGGGACCCGCCAGGCGGCGACCACCGTCCGCCCGTCCGGCGCCACGTCCCAGTCCGGTTCGACGCCCAGCGCGCCGTCGACCGGCCCGGTGATGTCCCGCAACTCCAGTTCGTCGTCGTCGCCCAGGGGCCCGCTCAGCAGGCGGAGCCGGGCCGGCCCGAGGTCGTGATCCCAGTAGCGCACCGGGAACCCCTCGTGCAGCATCGCCGAGACCCCGGCCTCCTTGCGCTGCTTGCGCAGTTCCTGGTCGGCGTCGCGGTCGTCGGCCGACGGCAGCATCCCCGACGCGGTGACCAGGGTGCCGTCCTTGCCGACGACCACCCCGTCGATCCCGCCGGCCGGCGCGGCGATCACCCGCGAGTCGCCCCCGCCGGCCGGCTGGAGCCACAGCGCGCCCGGCGCGTCGTCGTCCTCGTCGGCGTCCGGCCGGGGCCGCGACGACACGAACAGCAGGTCACCGGCGGGCGTGAACGCGGCCGCCGCCTCGCTCTCGGCGCTGCGGGTCAGCCGCCGGGCCGGCCGTTCCCCCTCCGGGTCGACCTCCCACAGGGCGGTCCGGTATCGCGTGTTGCCGGGATCGGGAGCCGCCACCCCGACGACGAGCCGCCGCCCGTCCGGTGACATCCACAGCCCGCTCACCCGGGGCAGCCGCACGTACGCGTCGAGATCGAAGAAGGCGGTCATCCGGCCTTTCTACCACCGCCCCCGGACAGCGGCCGTCCCGTCACCGCCGCACGATCAGCTCGTTCACGTCGACGTCCGCCGGCTGCCCGACGGCGTACGCGATGGCGTCGGCGGCCTGCCGGGCGCGGGCCGGTACCGCCGACCAGGGTGCGCCGCACCCAGGTTGAGCTGCGGCCGCGCGGTTGGTCTCCGTGGGGTGAGCAACGAGTTGGGCCAGTTCCTGCGGGCCGCCCGGGCCCGGGTCGAGCCGGCCGACGCGGGTCTGCCCGGCGGTGTCACGCCGCGGCGGGTGCGTGGGCTGCGCCGCGAGGAGGTGGCGACGCTGGCCGGGGTCAGCGCCGACTACGCCCGGCTCGATGAGCGAGATCTTGGAAATCACCACGCTGCGGCCGGCCCCCGGGCTGACCCCGGACGACTTCGTCGCGGCGAACGCCGACATCAACGACTATCTCCGCCGCCGGCCGGGCTTCCGGTGGCGCCGCATCGCCGTCCGCGACGACGGCACGATCGTCGACATCGTCGCCTACGACAGCCTCGAGCACGCCCGCGCCGGCGCGGCCGGCATCACCGGCGAGATGGCCGGCTCGCCGGTCCACGACACCATCGACCACAGCACGGTCGACTGGCAGCTCACCGCAGTGCGCTGGGCGGAAACGGCACCCTGACCGGAGCGCCCTCTATGCTCCTCGGATGGCGTATCGCGAGCGCGACCGGGCGGCGGCCATCGCACTCGCGCTGGAACTGATGGCCACCGGCCGCGTCCGCGGCGTGCAACCCGACCACGATCCGGCCGAGCTGGACGCGATTCTCGGGCCTCCTACCGGGCAGTGGGCTCCTCCCGATACGGATCTCGCCCTCATCCGCTACTTCGGCCTGCTCGAGGTGCATTGCTCCCGCCCGTCGCGGCAGGCGCCGTGGCGAGCTGACTTCTTCTCGGCCCAGCTGTGGCGGATGAACAAGCCACTGAAGTGGACGGTTCCCGGTCCGGAACTGCGCCGCCACGGATACGAGGTGATCCGCCGGGAGGAGCCGAAGCTCCGCGCGGACTACTACGAGGTGGCGGAGTCCGGCTCCTCCGCGGTGGTCTTCCGGGACCGGGATCTGCCCCGCCGCTGGGGTCACATCGCCAAGATCTCGGCCACCAACGCCGCCCCGGTCCCCACCGGAACGCCGGACTTCAACGCGGTCCACCGTGCCGTGTACGCCGCCATCGGCCGGCCCAGGTCGACCTGGGCGGACTGGCTCACCGACCAGGGTGGCCCGAACCCCGGCTGGTTACGCACCGCCGAGCGCACGGTCTACGTGGTACTGCGGGAAAACGCTTCTCGCGCCGCCGAGGGGGTCGCCTTTCACGCCTGGCTCCTTGACCAGGCGGCGGCCGGAAGGGCTTGGCCGGCCGACGAATTGGCGTACCGTCGCGCCGAATTCGCTGCCGGCCACCGTGATCTTCCAGGCGTTCCGGAACCGGAAACCGTCGCGGAACAGTGCCTTGCCGCGCTGCCGATGGACCGCGACGCGGCGGCCCGGCTGCCCTCCGACTGGCGGAAGATCGCTCCGGCCGACGTCCGCGCGTCCAAGATGACCCGCGCTCTGCTGCGGTGCGCTCGCGCCGCCGAGCCGCGGTCACCCGCCACGCTCGCCGAATTGACGCGCTGGCAGCCTTTGCTGCCGCACTTATGCTGATGCCCGTCTCGGGAAACCTGTCGACTCGCCCCCCGTGACGGGCGACGATGGCAGCCGTGCAGGTTCTCGACGATCTCCGGGACGCGTGGCGGGCCGCTCTGGGTGACCGGCTGCTCGGCCTCTATGTGCACGGCTCGCTGGTCGCCGGCGACTTCGCGCCCGAGCGCAGCGACCTCGACCTGCTCGCCGTGCTCACCGCCGAACCCGACGCCGAACTGCTGAAACTGCTCGCCGACCGGCACGCCGTCCTCGACCGGCGGCACCCGGAGTGGGCCGGCCGCATCGAGGTCGAATATGTGCCGGCCGCCGCCCTGCACGGCCCCGACGGGCACCTCATCGCCCGGATCAGCCCCGGCGAGACCCTGCACCTGCTGCCGGCCACGACGCATCGCCGGGTGACGTGGGGGAGCGTCCACGACACCGGCCGCGCCCTGGTCGGGCCGCCGGCCCGGGAGTTGCTCCCGGCGGTCGGCCCGGAGCTGGTCGAGGCGGCGCTGCTCGACCACGTGCGCGACTGGCCGGCCTGGGTCGAGCGGATGACGGCGCCGGGCGCTCAGGCGTACTCGGTGCTGACCATGTGCCGGGCGGTGCAGCGCCTGCTTCACGGCCGCCAGCTGTCGAAGCGCCGGGCCGCCGACCGCACGATCGAGACCGACCCCGAGTGGGCCGGTCTCATCGCCTGGGCGCGCGACTGGTGGTACGACCGCGGTGCCGACACCGACCCGGGCCGGTTCGCCGAGGTCCGTGCCTTCGTCACCGATTCAAGCGCCACCATTCTGCGAGTGTGCGGTCAGCGCATCCCGTAGGGCGGCCCGGCTGGTCACGCCGAGCTTGGGAAACAGCCGGTAGAGATGCGTGCTGGCCGTGCGCGGCGACAGGTTGAGCTTGGCGCCGATCTCCTTGTTGGTGAGGCCGGCGGCCGCCAGCTCGGCGATCTGAAGTTCCTGCGGGGTCAGCGCCTCGACGGTCGGGGCCGGGCGCAACCGGGCCGTCCACGGGCGGGCCCCCAGCGACTCGAACAGAGCGAGGGCCTCGGCGACGGAGCGCCCGGTGCCGTACGCCAGCAGCACCCGGGCCCGGTCAAAGGGCCACCGCTCGGCCCCCGGCACGGCCAGGGCCTGCTCGAACTGGCCGGCGTCGTCGAACGCGAGGCCGGCCGCACCGTGGGTGAGCAGGGCCAGCCGGGACGAGATCAGTGGCAGGTCGTGGCCACGCAGGGCGGCGACGTGGGCCCGGGCCTCCTCGTGGCGTCCGGTGTGGACGGCCGCCTTGACGAGGTCGAAGCAGACGAGCAGCGCGGTCGCCTCGTAGGGCGCCAGTTCGCCGGGCGGGCTGATGGCGGCCGCGTCGCGATAGGCCTGCTCGTAGTCCTGCCGGCCGATCGCGGCCAGGGCGCGCACGTGCCGGCCGAAGACCTCGACCAGGTGCGCGCCGCGCGAACCGCCCCAGGCGATCAGGCCGGTCGCGGCGGCCTCGCAGGGACGGCCGCGGGCGGCCGCCAGCAGAGCGACCTGATAGGTCGCGAGCTGGGCCCAGAGCGCCGCGCCGGCCGAGGTGCAGACGGCCAGGGACGTGGTGGCCAGCTCGTCGGCCTCGTCCCAGCGGCCGGACCAGAACGCGTCCGGCCACAGCGTCATCCGCGCGACCGTGGCCCGTCCGGCCGCCGGGCCGGCGATCTGGCGGCGCAGGATCTCCCGGCAGCCGGACAGACGGTCGACGTAGATCGCGGCGGCCGGGATGCGCAGCAGGTCTTCCGGGTCGGTCGACTCGTGCAGCGACGCGATCGCCGCGTCCAGCTCGCCGAGGACCGGCAGCGCCCGCCGGGCCGGGTCGTAGTGGGTGGCGGCCTGCAGCCTCAGGCCGGGGGAGAGCCGCGTCATCACCGCCTCGAACGGCCGCCACAGCTCGGGCCGGCCGCCGAACAGGCACAACTCGGCCATGACGGAGTCACTCTCGCTCGCCGACACCAGCATCCGGTGCACGGCGTCGATGTCGTGATCCCCGTTGATCATCGTGATCGCGGTCGCGGCGTGCACCGCCGCCGAGGGACCGTGCGGGGTGTCGCGGACCCGGTCGAGCAGGCTCTTGGCCAGCTCGAGCTGCCAGGTGTCGCGGGCTGCGATCAGGGCCGCCTCGGCGAGCCGGCGGCCGCGGTCGGCGGGCGCCGGGCTCAGCTCGCCGGCCCGGGTCAGCGCGGTGACGGCGCCGGCCGCGTCGCCCCGGTGCATCAGACGGTCGGCGCACTCCTGCAGCTGGGCGCTGACCTCCTCGTCCGGCTGGTCGGCCGAGGCGGCGAGATGCCGGGCCCGCTCGCCGGGATGGTCGGTCAGGGCCGCCGCGAGCGCCCGGTGGGCCAGGCGCCGGTGCGCGGCGGTCGACATCTCGATCACCGCCGACCGGGTGAGCGGGTGCCGGAAGGCCAGCCGGTGCCGTTCCTCGTCGATCAGGACGATGCGCTCCCGCTCGGCGGGAGCAAGCTTCTCCAGTACGGGCGAGCCCGCGGCCGCCCGCAGCACGTGCAGATCGGCGGTGGCGTCGAGCGCGGCCAGCAGGAGCACCTCACGGGTCGGCCCCGGCAGCCGGTCGACGTCGGCCGCGAACACCGCCCGGAGCCGTTCGCTCAGCGGCAGCACGGCCGGCAGCGCGTCCGCCTGGTCCGACGGGGCCCGGGCCTCCGGCCGCGCGCCGGCGGACTCCAGCTCGGCCGGCAGTTCGAGCAGCGCCAGCGGGTTGCCGTGCGCCTCGTCGAGCAGCCTCCGGCGTACGTCCGGCGCCAGCCCCGGAAAGCGTGCCCGGAGCAGAGTCTCCGAGGCCGTCGCGTCGAGCGGAGCGAGATCGCGCCGGGCGAGACCGCCCCGGCCGAGCGGGCAGGGGCCACCCCGGGAGGCGATCAGCAGCCCGATCCGCCGGCCCGCGACCCGGGTGGCCAGGAACCCCAGCACCTCGGCGCTGTAGCGGTCGAACAGCTGGACGTCGTCGACGACGATGAGGACCGGCTCCCGCACCGACGCGGCCAGCAGCAGCGCGAGCACGGCCTGCGCGACCGTCATCGACTGGGGCGGCGGGCCCTCGGCCAGGCCGAGGGCCACCTCGAGAGCCTGGCGGTGGGTCGCGGTGAGACGGTCGGCGTGCGCCATCAGGGGTACGACCGCGCGCGTCAACCCGGAGAACCGGGGCGCGCCGACGTCGGTGCCGGTCGCCCGCAGCACGAGCGTGCCCCGCGACTCGGCCTCCCGCGCGGTCCACTCCAGCAGGACGGACTTGCCGGCTCCCGGCTCGCCGACCAGCACCAGGGCGGCCCCCCGGACCGCCGCGCAGTCGATCAGGCTGCCCAGCATCCGCAGCTCGCGCTCGCGCCCGATCAGAGTGTCCGGCATGCCCGCTCCCTCGTCGCCGGGAACATAACACGTGCGTACGTCACCTGACGTAGGCCCGTCAAGCCGTCATCCGACGCTCGTCGCGGGCTCTTCGCGGCACCCAGACTGAGCCCATGTCTCACCACCTCGACACGCCTCTGGCCCGCCAGAACGGCCGCCTCTACATCGACGACCTCTACGTCTTCCCGGGCGACCGCGGCACGGTCCTCGTCATGGACGTCAACTCCACGATCACCGGGCCGGACATCCAGCCCGGCTTCCACCCGGAGGCCCGCTACGAGTTCCACGTGCACGTCGGCGGCGAGGAACGGGAGTCGCTGACCTTCCGGGCGACGTTCGGGGAGGCCGGACCCGACGGGCGGCAGCCCTTCGAGCTGGCCGCGGCGGGGGAACTGCTCCTCAAGGGCGGCACCGGCGAGACCGCGACCGGCGGCCACGCCCGGATGTGGGCGGGCCGCGTCACCGACGCGTTCTACATCGATCTGTCGCTGCTGACCAGGGTCAACTCGGCGGTCCGGGACGGCACCGCGGTCGACCTCACCGGCTGGCAGCCGTCCGAGGCCACCAACAGCTTCGCCGGCACGACCGTCGAGACGATCGTGCTCGAGATCTCGCACGAGCACCCGGTGCTGCGGCCCGGCACCCCGATCGGCGTGTGGTGCGCCACCCGGCTGGCCACCGACGCCGGCGGCTGGCATCCGATCAACCGGGCCGGGCACCCGATGATGTGGCCGATCTTCTGGCCGGACGACACCCGGTTCACCTATCCGGCCAACACCCGGCACCCGTCGGAGGACTTCGCGGCCGAGGGCGACCACCTCGCCGGGCAGGTCGCCGCGGTGGTCGCGGCCGGCGGGACCGCCGCCGACCCGCGGGGGTACGGCGAGGCGGTCGCCCGCCGGCTCTTCCCGGACATGCTTCCGTACGTCGTCGGCACGCCCGCGACCTACGGCTTCGCCGGATTCAACGGCCGCAACCTGGCCGACAACGCCCCCGAAGTGATGTTGTCGCTGGTCACGGGCATGGCGGTGCCGTCCGGCCTGCGCCCGTCGGTCGCGGCCGACCTGCGCGACGAGGCCTTCCCCTATTTGCGGCCTATCGGGCGATGAGCACCGGGCAGTCGGCGCCGTGCAGGAGGCCGCTGCCCACCGCGCCGAGCATCACGCCCTCGTAGCCGTGCCGGCGGGGCCCCACGACGGCCAGGCGGGCCTGCCGGCACGTCTCGACCAGGACCTTGCCCGGCTTGCCGGGAACGTATTCGCGCTGGGCCGGGACCGACCGGTAACGCTGGCGCCACGGATCGAGCCGGCGGTCCTCGGCGGTGCCGCCGCGGCCGGCGGTGACCGCCAGGACCTCGGCGCCGTGCAGGGCGGCCTCCTCGAACGCCCGGCCGAGCACCGAGTCGGTGGCCCGGTCGTCGGTGGCCGTGTCGTCGTCGACGCAGACCACGACCGGTCCGCTGCCCCGGTCGGCCCGGCCCCGCACCACCACGACCGAGCACCGGGCCCGGGTCGCCACCTGCCCGCCGACCGCGCCCGCGAACACCCCGCCGCCCTTCTCACCGACCACCAGCAGGGCGGCCCCCTCGGCGGCCTTCAGCAGAGCCGGCACGGCGTAGCCCGGTAACGCCATGCCGGAGATGTCCACTTCGGGCGCGCCTGCCCGGGCGTGCACCACCGCGTCGTGGAGCACACCGGCAGTCTCCGCCTGGCCGGCGTGACCGCGATGGTAGGCCACCACCACGCGTAGCTGAGCGCCACGTAGCCGGGCCTCCGCTGCGGCCCAGCGCACCGCGACGACCGAGGCGGGCGATCCGCTCGCACCGACGACGATCCGTGTCTTTTCCATGCGCACCTCCTCGAGGAGCACACCTTCAACCCAAGCGTCGCGCTCAGCCCGCAGAACCGCAAGGAAACCTGGACCGCCCGGCCGTTCAGGCGGTGACCCCGCCCCGTCGGTCCGAGCGAGGGGGAGAGGCTGAACTTCCCCTCTCGACCAGGCGCGTGTCCAGTTCCATCCGTGGTGATTCGAGAGCCTTGCGGCGGGCCAGGTTCAGGACCGTCCGGGCCGCCAGCGAGCCCATGTCCTGCAAGGGCTGCCGCACCGTGGTCAGAGGGGGCGACGCCCAGCGCGCCGCGGGGAGGTCATCGAAACCGACCACGCTGAGCTGGCCGGGTATCGACAGCCCTCGCATCCGGGCGGCCTCATAGACTCCCAGCGCGATGTAGTCGCTGAAGGCGAAGATCGCCGTCGGGGGATCAACGAGGTCGAGGAGTTGCCGGGCCGAGGCCACGCCCGACCGGTACTCGAATTCGCCGTGTCTGATCAGGCTGGGGTCTTCGGCTATTCCCGCCGCCTCGAGGGCCGCCCGATAGCCGTCGAGCCGGGCGCGGCTGCACAGCAGTCCGCCTTGAGAACCCGTGATCGTCCCGATGCGCCGATGACCGAGCGCGACGAGATGTTCGGTCGCCGCGCGCGCCCCCAGAAAATTGGCGGCGCCGATCGTCGGTAGGTTGGCGGCCGCCTTCGCACCTGGGTCGAGCGTGACCACCGGGACGTTCAGCTGACCCAGCACGGTGCCGAGCGAGGTGTCCCCACTCGCGGCAGCGAGGATCGCGCCCGCGGCCTGCCCGGTGTGGGCACGCCGCAGCAGGTCTTTCTTTCCCGCCGGGCCGCGGTCGAGGGCCGAAACGATCAGTCCGACGCCGGCCTCCTGTGTCACCGACTCCATGCCGCGGATGTGCTCCACCTGCCACGCGGTGTCGAGGCGAGGGTAGATCACGTGGATCAATTCGGGCGATGCCGGCGGTCGCGTCTTCCGGGCTCGATAGCCGTATTCGTCGATCATGCGCTCAACACGCACCCGCGTCGCTGCCGCGACCTGGTCGTCGCCGCTCAACACCCGGGACACCGTCGGCACGGACACTCCGGCTGCCCGGGCTATCGTCGCCATCGTTACTCGGCTGGCGGGCAATCGGCTCAACGTCAAGCTCCCCGTCCATCGACTCCGGTGTGGTGGAGAGTATCGCGCACGAGTCGCGGACACGGCGACCGGAATTATCCACCCGGTGACGTGCGACGATGCCGGAGTGCGGAGCCTTCGATCATGACGCAGAGGTGGCTGATCAGATGAAGTTCGGGCTGTACGGGCTGCACCGCGACCGCAGCGTCGAGCCCGGTGTCCTGGTCCGGCGGGCCAGGTTGGCCGAGGAGGCGGGCTTCGAGTCACTCTGGGTCGGCGACCACATCGCTCTGCCCGCCGGGGAGGGCAACCCGCCCCGTTTGGAGGCCATGGTCGCGTTGACCTACCTCGCGGCCGTGACCAGCCGGGTCCGCCTCGGGGTCGGCCTGATCGTGCTTCCGCAGCGCCAGCCGGTGCTGCTGACGAAACAGCTCACCTCGATCGACGTGCTGTCCGGTGGCCGGCTGACCGTCGCCGTCGGGGCCGGCTACGTGGAGCCGGAGTTGCACGCGATGGGCGTGTCGCTCGCCGAACGGGGTGCCCGAACCGACGAATACCTGGCGGCGATGCGTGCGCTGTGGGACGGGGCGCCTTCGTTCGCCGGCCGGTTCGTGTCGTTCTCCGGCGTCGTTCAGCACCCGTCGCCGGTCCAGCGCCCGCACCCGCCGATCGTGGTCGGCGGCCACTCGGCGGCCGCGTTCCGCCGGGCGGTCCGGCAGGGGAGCGGTTGGTACGGCTGGGGTCTGGATGTCGAGGGGACCGGGGAGGTGCTGCGCGCGTTGGCCGAGACCGCCCGCGGCGAGCGGCGGCCGGCCGGCCTCGGCGAGCTGGAGATCACCATCACCCCGCCCGGCCGGCCTGACCTCGACACCGTCCGCCGGTACGCCGACCTGGGCGTGGACCGGCTGATCATCGAGCTGGAAGGCATCGACGACGACGCGGTCGACGGCGTGATCGCCTCGGTCGGGGACACCCTGGCCGGCCAGTCGTGACGGCCGAGGGCCGCGCTCGCCGCACCGGCCGCTTCGTGGGGCGGGTCGTCGTTGCTTCATGATGCTCCGGTGAGCGACCTGATTATCCGCCGCCTGACCGTCCGGGCCCGGCGGCCGGAGGATCTCGGCCAATGTGTGGAGGTGCTGCGGGCGGTGCGCCTGGCCAACGGCTATCCGGTGAAATGGCCGTCGGACCCCCGGGCCTGGCTGGACCACCCGCAACTCGACCAGGCCTGGGTCGCCGAAAGCTCACCCGGTGTCGTCGTCGGGCACGTCGCCGTACAGAACGGGCGGGAGGTCGCGCGGCTGTTCGTGGCGCCGGCGGCTCGGCGCCTGCGGGTCGGCAGTGCTCTGCTGGACCACGTGAGCGTGTGGGCCGGCGGCCGGCTGATCCTGAAGGTCGTCGACAAGCCGGATTCGCCGGCGGTCGCGTTCTATGAGGGCACGGGCTGGCGGTACACGCACACGACGACCGCTGACCGGACCGGACCGCGCGGCGAACCGGTGCGGCTGCGGCACTACGTCCGATAGAGCTGCCGGCCGCCGGCATGCGGCGTCAGAATCGCAAACCGCACGATGCGACTCGACCGTTTGAAGCCCGGCAGCAGGTTCATGAGGCGATACACCCGGCGTATGTTCGCCGGCGCCTTGGCCATCAACACCGGTGAGTCGTTCATGGGCGCCTCGTCGACATATTCGAGCCTCGGGTGCCAAGCGGCCAGCGCGGCCGGATCGTTGAACCCGCAGTGGAACCGGGCGTTGTACTTACGCCCGAGCGGATCCCATCTCGAGGCCCGCCACGCCGAAACCGACACCGTGTCGAACAGTATCCGGCCGGTCGGGAAGGCGTCGACGACGCTGGTCAGCAGCCGCCGGGCGTCAGCCTCGCTCAGGTACGGCACCAGCCCCTCGGCGACCACCAGCACCGGTCGGCCACGGGGAACCCGCTCCAGCCACGTGAGGTCGGTGACGTCGGAGCCGATCAACGTGTAATGGTCGCGCGGCGGCAGGAATCGCTGCCGCAGTTCCACGACCGGGGGAAAGTCCAGGTCATACCAGTCCACTGTGGCGGGCGGTTCGATCCGGTACACCCGGGCGTCGAGGCCGCAACCCAGGTTCAGCACCACCGCCTCGCGATGCTCGACGAGGAAGCTCCGGGCCCAATCGTCGAGCGCCTTGGCGCGCACCACGGCGGCGAGGCCCAGCTGACTGGCGCCGAATCTGCCCTTGTCGTAGCCGGGATCAAGACGGCGCATCGTCTGCTCGGCGTGGACGTCGCCGAGGATCGGGGCGGGCAGCCGGTTGTCCAGGGCCTTGGCCTTGAGGACAGGGCTGAGAGTCTTCTGAACCCCCGCGAGTTCCACGTCAGCAACAGTACCTATGCCTCCCAGCACATGGCAGTGCGCGCCGATGTCGGGCCGGTGGCTGAAGACGCGCACCCGCGCTCAGTCGGCGCGGCCCCAGAGGTCGTACGGGTTCCGGCCGGGCCGGAAGCCGTGCGCCTCGGCCATCCGGGCGGCCTCGCCGAAGCCGTGGCCGACGAGGTCGGGCCGGTGGGCGTCGCTGCCGAAGGTGATCGCGTCGCCGCCCTCCTCGTGCCACCAGGTGAGCACGGTCGCGTGCAGCGGCAGCCGGGTGTTGACCTCCAGCGCCCGGCCGGACCGCGCGGTCACCCGCAGCGCATGCCGGAACTCGTCCTCGAAGGCATCCGGATCGAACGGGCCGGCCGTTTCAGCCGGCCAGGAGCGCACCGGATAGTCGATGTGGGCCAGTACGGCGAACAGGTCGCTGGTCGTCACCATCGCCGCGACGCCCTCGAGATATCCGCGCACCACCTCGTACGGGTCCCGGTGCGGATAGATGCCCCAGGGCTCGGCGAACGTTCCCTGGTCGGGCAGGGTGTGCAGGGAGCCGAGCAGTCGGTCGAAGCGGCCCACGGCGAGGATCGGCGCGATCTGACCGGCATGACGATGCGGCTCGCCCAACTCCAGACCGCTGAGGATGCGCAGCCGCGGGAACCGTTCCCGGCAGCGTTCGATCGTTTCCAGATATCCGGCGGCGTCGAAGGCCGGCGGCGTCAGCAGCCCGTCCGCGCCGGCGAGCGCGGTGAGGTTGTCCATGGCGTAGGGGCCTTCCACCGCGATCCGCCACACCGTGTGGTCCAGGTGTTCGGTGAAGGCGATGGCCGGCAGGCCGAGCTCCACCGCCCGGGCGCACGACCGTTCCATGTCACCCACCGGCGTGTCCCACGACCACTGGCTGTGCACATGACTGTCAGCAGGTAAGGGCACCGGACGACCTCCACTGTCACCACTGCGCCGGCAATCCACGCTAGGGCGTGACCAGGGCCAGAGCCGCCGCGCGCAGACCGTCGTGATCGAGCCTGGCATATTCCGCCGCCGCCGCGGTGTAGGCCGGGCGGTCGGCGTCCCGGGCGGCCGCCGCGACCAGCGCCGGCTGGGCGAACGCGCTCGTGAAGCCGAACCGTTCCGCGAGCGCGACCGTCCGCGCCCCCGACGCCGCGGCCCCGCGTTCGATCCGCACCTCGGCCATCGCCACCAGCAGGACGCCGAAGACCCGGAAGTAGGCCGTCGGCGCGCCGGGCAGCAGCGACGCCAGGGTCACCGGCAGCGCGTCGGCGAGATCGGCGACCAGGCCGAGCCGGCCGTACCGGCAGTGGGCGAGCACCGCGACCGCCTGCACCTCGCCCGCCCACAGCCCGCCCGCGCCGGCGATGCCGGCCGCCGCCTGCCGCCACAGGGCCAGGCCGTCGTCGACGTCGCCGCGGCCCAGGCGGATCTCGGCCCGCGTGCACAGGTCCATCATCTTCGGCCCGGCGTCCTCCACGCGGACGCCGCGGGCCAGCTGTTCCAGGCCCTGTTCGGCCTGGTCGAGCGCGCCGCGCTGCAGATCGGCGAGCACCAGCGCCCACCGGGCCCGGGCCACGGTCGACCACGCCCCGAGCCGTTCGGCGATCGACAGCGCCGCGTCGATGTGCCGGTACGCCTCCTCGCCCGGCTCGGCCTGCAGGCACAGCTCGCCGATCCGGGAGTGGGCGAGCGCCCGCAGCCAGGGGTCGGCATCGCCCAGGTGGGTGAGCATCTGCCGGGCCGCCCGCAGCGCGGTGACCAGGTCGTTGGCGTATTCGGCCAGGTAGCTGTGGCCGTAGTTGGCGATGCCGGCGAGGATGCGGTGGTCGCTGGCGCACAGGTCCCGCAACGCCTTCTCGTCGCGGGCGAACAGCGCCAGCTGGGCGGCGCCGGTCACGGTGTCCGGGTCGGGTGGCGGCAGCCGGCGCAGCGCGGCCAGCGCGTGCACCGGGTCGGGCCCGCGGACCAGTTGGGTGATCAGCGCGCACCAGACGGCGGCGGCCCGGGTCGCCTCGACCAGCTCCGGCGAGGGCCGGTAGTGGGCCAGCACGGCCGGCGCCTCGGCGGCCAGGGTGGTCAGCCGGGTCAGCTGTGACTCGGTCAGCCAGAGCGTGCCGAGCAGGGAGGCGGTCGCGGCGACGGTGGCGCCGTCCGCGCGGTCGAGGCCGTAGCGCAGCGCCCGGACCAGGTTGTCCTCCTCGGCGCGGATGGTCTCGACGCTCCCGGCCAGATATTCGTCCTGTCCCGCCCCCTCGGCCCGGGCCCATTCGAGGAACCGGTTCTCGACCGCCGCGGTCTCGCCGGCCTCGTCGCGGCGGGCGACGCTGAACTCGCGGACCGTCTCGAGCATCCGGAAACGGGTGCCGGCGGCGGTGTCGACGACCTTGAGCAGGGACTGGTCGACCAGCTGCCCGACGACGCGGTCGTCGGTGAAGAACCCGGCGGCGGCCGCGTCGAAGCCACCGGGGAAGATCGACAGGGCGCGCATCGCCCGCTGGGCCTCGGGTTCGAGCAGCTGCCAGCTCCAGTCGATCACCGCGTGCAGCGTGCGGTGGCGGCCCGGGTGGTCACGGTTGCCGCCCCGGAGCAGGTCGAACCGGTCGTCCAGCCGCTTGGCGATCTCGGTTGTCGACATGGTCCGGATGCGGGCCGCGGCCAGTTCCACCGCCAGCGGGAGACCGTCGAGGTTGCGGCAGATGTCTTCGGCCGCTTCCGCCGGGATGTCGGTCGGCCGGGCGGCGCGGGCCCGCTGCACGAACAGCTCCACACTGGTCGGCAGGTCCAGCTCGGGCAACGGATAGACCGACTCCGACGACAGGCCGAGCGGCGCCCGGCTGGTGGTCAGCACCCGCAGCTCGGCCGACCGCTCGACCAGGGCCCGCACCAGGCCGGCGGTGGCCTCGATGACGTGTTCGCAGTTGTCGAGCACCAGCAGCCCGGCGCCGAGGGCCTCGACGATGCCGTCCACCCCGGTCACGCCCAGGCTCGACGCGACCTCGGTCTCGACGTCGCCGGCCACGCCGGCGAGCTCCACGAAACAGACGAGGCGCTGCCGGGCCCGGCGGCCCACGGCCTGCGCCAGCCGGGTCTTGCCGAGGCCGCCGGCTCCGATGACGGAGACCACCTTGGCCGTACGCAGGAGAGCCGTCACCGCCCCGATGTCGCCGTCGCGTCCGAGCAACTCGTTCGGTTCGTGCCGCAGGCCCTGCCGGACCGGCGGGGCGTCGTCGAGTAACAGTTCCCGGTGCAGCGCCCGCAGGGCCGGCCCCGGGTCGACGCCGAGCTCGTCGCGCAGCGCCCGGCGATAGGTGTCGTAGCGGATCAGCGCCGCCGCCGGGGCCTCGCAGCGCATCAGTTCGAGCAGGACCTCCTCGTCCCGGCCGTCCTCCCCGGCCAGTGCCGCCAGCGGCCCGATCGCCTCGGCGCACCGGTCGAGGCGTGCGAGGGAAAGGGCTCGGGTCCGGGCCAGGGCCCGACGGGTGGCCGCCCGGGCGGAACTCAGGGGGCCGTCGCCCGGGCCGTCCCGGCCGGCTTCGCCGCTGAAGAGGGCGAGGCCCTTCTCCGCCGCCGCGAGGGCCGCCGCGTGGTCGCCGGCCCGGGCGCTCCGTTCGGCCTCCCGCGCCCGCAGCAGCACCGCCGACGAGTCGACCTGCTCCGGGCCGAGCGCCAGCCGGTAACCGGCCGGGGTGTTCTCGATGACCCCGGCCCCGAGCCGGGCCCGGGCCCGCGACACCAGCGTCTGCAGCGCCTTGGCCGGATGTTCCGGCAGCTCGTCGGCCCACAGCTGTTCGACGAGCCGGCCCGCGCTGCAGCCGGCCCGCAGGTCGTCGGCGAGCAGCCCGAGGAGCCGGCGCAGCCGGGACCCGGTGATCTCCTCGCCCCGCCAGCCGGCCCGGGACAGCAGGGTGAGCTCAACGGTCATCGACCGCCAGGCTAATCGACCGCGGGCACCGCCGGAGCCCGGGCGCGGCATCCGGCGGACGACCGGGGCCGCCCGCCTCGCCCGGACCGCCTCGCCCGGACCGCTGGTGTGCGGTCGACGGCCGTGAGTGGGTTAGCGTGCTTTCGTGAAGTTCAAGCTGAAGCTCGGCCGCTGGCAGCTGATCCTTCTGATCGCCGTCGTGGCGGTCGTCGCGGCCCTGCTGGTCCACCGTTCGAAGTCGTCCGGCACGAGCGGGCCGGGCACGATGGACTCGCACGCCGCCCAGGCCTGCGGCGACTTCTCCGACGGCTATCCGAAGGCGAAGACCAAGTCGTCCCGGCTGTCGCTGGCCGACAAGGTCACCGCCTCGTCGGCCAGGAGCGACAACGCCACGATCCGCGACAAGGCGATGGCGATCGGCCGTAACGCCGACGACAGCACCGACTGGAAGGCCAGCGCGACCGCCCTGCTCGACGCCTGCCACGACGCCGGCTTCAGCGGCTGACCCGCCCGGTCAGCTTGTCCTTGAGGCGGTCGACCAGGCCGACGCCGGGGCCGACCAGCTTGTGGAACAGCTCGCTGTTGGGGGCGCCCGGGTGCGGCCGGGTCGGGGCCAGCTTCTTGGCCGTCTCGACCTTGCCGGCCAGCTGCTCCAGCTCGGACGCCGGCACCTTGCGGCGCAGCTCCGGGAACTGTTCGGTCTCCTCGTCCTGCACGTGGTCGGCGAGCACCGACTCCAGATGGCGCAGGCTGGTGTCGAACTCGGCGCTCGAGACGTCCGCGCTCTCCAGGGCCTTCATCGCCTGCTCGAGCTCCTTGTGCTCGGAGACGTCGTGCTCGACCGCCTGGTCGCCGTCGTCGAGATATTTGCGCATCGCCGGGTAGACGTACATCTCCTCGGCGACCGCGTGCCGCACCAGCTCGCTGATCGCCGTGTCGGTCAGGTCCCGCCGGATCATCGGATCCTTGACCGTCCAGATCTCCCCGATCAGCGCGGTGACATCGCGGTGATCGGCGATGAGGACATCCACCACGTCCTGGTCGCTCATGTTTCTCCTCCTCGATCGGTGGAGGCGACGGATACCCCGTTTTTCGGCACCTACGCTTTTGTTTGGCCGGCGCCGGGGCGGGAAGCCGATGACCCATGGGATTCATGGACAAGGCCAAGGACTTCGCCGACGACCACGACAAGCAGGTCGACGAGGGCATCGAGAAGGCCGGCGAACAGGTCGACAAGCGGACCGACAACAAGTACGACTCGCAGGTGGGCAAGGGGGTCGAGCAGGCCCAGCAGCGCACGGGCCAGGGCGACACCGCGTAGCGGAGGCACCTACCGGAGGCGGGGAAGACGTCGTCTGGTTTCCTTTCCATCGACAGCGTGGAGAGGAAACCAGCCCCATGGCCGACGAACAGGCCCCGCCGCCCCCGCCGCACCGACCGCGGAAGTTCACGCCGGCCGAGCTCGGTTTCACGCCCGCCAAGCCGGTCGCCTGGCTCTCCCCGCTGCAGCTGGCCGGCACCGGCCTGCGGGTCGCGCTGGCCGGCATCCAGGGCAGCTACCTCGACAAGCGTGAGCTTCAGGCCGCCTTTCCCGACCAGGTGCACCGCGAGGTCGGCCCGGACGGTGACACCTGGCTCGACTTCGTGGCCGACCTGGGCGACGGGTTCGACGCGACCTATTCCGTCGCGTACCTCATGGCGCAAGCGACGCTCAGCGTCGGCGATCATGAATTGCCGCGGGGGCGGGCGCTGGTGCTCGGTGGCGACGAGGTCTATCCGACGCCGAGCCCGGAGCGTTATCAGGACCGGCTGATCGGGCCCTACCGGGCGGCCATGCCGGTGCCGCCGCCGGCCGGCGACGGCCCCACGATGTACGCGCTGCCCGGCAACCACGACTGGTACGACGGCCTGACCGCGTTCCTGCGCATCTTCACCGGGTCGCGCCGCACCGAGATCGGCGGCTGGAAGCTGCCGCAGGCCCGGTCCTACTTCGCGGTCGAGCTGCCGGGCGACTGGTGGCTGCTGGCGATCGACGACGAGGCCTCGTCCTACATCGACGATCCGCAGATCGCGTACTTCATGCGGGTGGCCCGGGCGTTCACCCCGCAGACCAAGGTGATCATCGCCTCGGCCAGCCCGACCTGGGTCCAGGCGGCCGACAAGCCGACCGCCTACGCCTCGCTCGACTACTTCGTGCGCACGGTCGTCGACCCGACCGGCGCCCGCATCCCGCTGATGGTCTCGGGCGACTGGCACCATTACGCCCGCTACAGCGGCGCCGACCGCGAGCTGATCACCTCCGGCGGCGGGGGCGCCTATCTCTACCCCACCCACCAGCTGCCGGAGGAGATCGAGGTTCCGCCGCCGGCGCTGCCGTCGGCGTCGAAACGGCAGGGCTACGACCTCCGGTCCCGCTTTCCGGGCAAACGGCTTTCCCGGGCGTACGCGGCGAGCATCTTCGCGCGCCTGCCCAAGCACAACCCGAGCTTCATCGGCATGGTCGGCGGCGTGCACACCGCGCTGCTGCTGGCCGCCAGCGGGGTGATCCACAGCGCGGTCGGCAGCCCGCTGCAGAAGTTCGCCCTGGTGCCGCTCTTCATCCTGACCGTCGCGGTGATCGCCGGCACCTACGCCTTCGCGCACCTGAGCGAGTCGGTGCTCGGCCGCACGACGCGCCGCGTCATCGGCCTGCTGCACGGCGTCGCGCACCTGGCGCTGGCCGCGCTCGGCACCTGGGCCTGGTGGGAGCTGCCGCTGCACGCCTGGCGGTGGCCGTGGTCGCTGGTCGCCACGCTGGTCGTCTACGGCGTGGTGTCGGGCTTCGCGGCGACCGAGCTGGTCGCGGTCTACCTGCTGCTGGCGGCCCGGTTCGGCGTCAACCTGAACGAGCTGTTCTCGGCCCAGGGCATCATCGACTCGAAGTCGTTCCTCCGGCTGCACTTCGCCGCCGACGGCACGCTGACGATCTACCCGCTGGGCGTACGACGGTCGGCCCGCCGCTGGCAGACGGCCTCACACGGCGAACCGCACCAGCCGTGGCTCAACCCGGTCGGCCGCCTGAAGGCCCACCTGATCGAGGAGCCGATCGTCCTGAAGTGAATCGCGGCATGTGACCCCGCCGACGCCCCGGTAAGACGGGCGGGCGCCGGCACGCGAACAGGCCATGACCACCTCAACGTTCTCCGGCACCACGTTCTCCGGCCGCACCGCGCTCGTCACCGGGGCCGGCCGGGGCATCGGCCGGGCGATCGCGGTCGAACTCGCCGGGCGCGGGGCCCGGCTCGCCCTGCTCTCCCGCTCGGCCGGCCAGCTCGACGAGACGGCCGCCCTGGTGCGGTCGCACGGCTCCGAGGCGTACGTCCTCCCGGCCGACCTCGGCGACCGGGAGGCACCCGCCGGGGTGGCCCGGCGGGTTTTCGACGACTTCGGGCCGGTCGACATCCTGGTCAACAACGCCGCCGTGGTGTGGCCGCTCGGCCCGAGCGTCTCGATCGATCCGGCGGCCTGGGCCCATTCGTTCGACCTGAACGTGAGCGCGCCGATGGCGCTGACGTTCGCGCTGCTTCCCGACCAACTGCGGCAGGGCTGGGGGCGCGTCGTCAACGTCTCCAGCGGTGTCGTCGCCCGCCCCGGCTCGATGATCGGCGGCAACGCCTACGTGACCGCCAAGACCGCCCTCGAGGCGCACACGGTCAACCTCGCGGCCGAGGTGCGGGGCACCGGGGTCACCGCCAACGTCTTCCGCCCCGGCTCGGTCGACACCGGGATGCAGGCGTGGATCCGCGGCCAGGAACCGGAGGCCATCGGCCCGGCGCTCCACGAGCGCTTCACCCGCACGTACGCCGAGGGCGCGCTGATCACCCCGGAGCACTCGGCCCGCGCCCTGCTCGACCGCCTGCCCGGCGACGACAACGGCCAGATCTGGGACGTCGCGTGACCGGCGAGGTTCCCGGTTCCGGCCGGACCGGTCCTGGGCAGCCCGGTCCTGGGCAGCTCGGTCCTGGGCAGCTCGGCCCTGCTCACCGGTTCGGGTCGCGGCGGAACAGCAGGCGGGCCCACAGGTAGCCGACCGCCGTCAGAGCCAGGCACCAGGCCACTCCGACAACCCCGTCGCGGCCGACCGGCGTGCCCAGCATCAACCCGCGCAGGCAGTCGATGATCGGCGTGAACGGCTCGTGGGCCGAGAACCAGCGCACCGGCCCCGACATCGCGTCCGGCGGGACGAACGCGCTGCTCAGGAACGGCAGTAGCTGCACCACCAGCGTGAACGGCCCCGTTCCCTCGGGCGTCGGCGAGGCCAGCCCGACCGCCACCCCGAGCCAGGTCAGCGCCAGCGTGAGCAGCGCCGTCAACCCGGCCGCCCCGAGCCAGCCCAGGGCATCACCGGCCGGCCGGAAGCCGAGCGCCAGCGCCACCGCGATCACCAGCGCCGCGCTCAGCATCGTGCGCGCCGACGAGCCGATCACATGCCCGGTCAGCACCGACGAGCGCGAGATCGCCATCGTCCGGAAGCGGTTGATGATGCCGGCCGTCATGTCGCGGTTGACCGCCAGCGCGGTGGTGGTCGCGCCGTACCCGATCGTCATGATCAGAACGCCGGGCACCAGGTAGTCGATGTAGTCGCCCGAGCCGGTCCCGGCGTTCAGGGCGCCGCCGAAGACGTAGACGAACAGCAGCAGGATCAGCACCGGCATCGCGACCGTCATGATGATCGCGCTCGGATTGCGTACGGTATGCCGCAGGTTGCGCCGCAACATGGTCGCCGCGTCGGTCATTGCCTCGCTCATTACCGCGCTCATTTCGGGGCCCCCGCCGTGGTTTTGGTGAGTGTCAGAAATACGTCATCCAGATCGGGCCGGTGCACCGACAGGTCCTCGACGTCGATCCCGGCCGCGTCGAGCCGGGCGAGCAGGCTCCGCAGCGCGTGCACACCCCCGTCGCTGGGCACACGCAGGGCGAGCTGCTCGGCGTCCGCGACCCCACCCACGGCCTCTGCCGCGGCCTTCAGACTTTCGGCGGCGGCGAATTTGAGGCGTACGTGGCCGCCCGCCACGCCCCGCTTGAGGTCCTCGGGCGTCCCCTCGGCGACCAGCCGGCCCCCGTCGAGCACGGCGATCCGGTCGGCCAGTTGGTCGGCTTCCTCCAGGTACTGCGTGGTGAGGAAGATCGTCACGCCGTCGGCGACCAGGTCCCGCACGGTCCGCCACATCATCCGGCGGCTGCGCGGGTCGAGCCCGCTCGTCGGCTCGTCGAGGAAGATCAGCCGCGGCCGCCCGACCAGCGTCATCGCCAGGTCGAGCCGCCGGCGCATGCCGCCGGAAAAGGTCGACGCCGGCTTTCCGGCCGCTTCCACCAGGTCGAACTGTTCGAGAAGTTCACCGACCCGCCCGCGGCCGTCGGCCCGCGGCAAATGGCAGAGGTCGGCCATCAGTGAAAGATTCTCGGATCCGGTCAACAGATCGTCGATCGCCGAGAACTGTCCGGTGACTCCGATGTTCTTCCGCACCGCGGCCGGTTCTCGCACCGGATCGTGCCCGGCGACCCGCACCTCCCCGCCGTCGAAGCCGATCAGTGTGGACAGGATCTGCACCGTCGTCGTCTTGCCCGCCCCGTTGGGTCCGAGCAGCGCAAACGTCGTTCCGGCCGGGACCTCGAAGTCGATCCCGCCGAGCACGACCTTCCCGTGGAACGACTTGCGCAGTCCGCTGACCGTGACCGCCGCCGTCATCTCGCCCTCCCTTTTCTCGCTGCCTTTCCCGAGCAGGATCGCGCCGGCCGCATTCACGGTGGATTCATCGCGGTGTCGTTGCGGAAAGTGGCGTGAAACTCAACTGAAGACCTACTGATCAGTAGAGCTATCTCGGGGCCTTTTCCGCCCTGTAGCTTGATTCCGCCCTCCACAGTGATGCCGTGGCTCCGGTGTCGGCCGGCGGCCGCGGTGATGACTGGACGGCGCGAAACACTCGGGAGCTCTTGAATATGGCTACTCGGCCTCTGAGGCCACACGATCCGCGGTGGCTGGGCGGCTATCAGCTGCTCGGGCGGCTCGGCGAGGGCGGCATGGGCACGGTCTATCTCGGCCGTGCCGCCGACGGCCGGGTGGTGGCGGTCAAGGCCATACGCCCGGAATATGCCGATCAGGAGGAGTTCCGGGCCCGCTTCCGCAGCGAGGTCGCCCGGGTCCTACAGGTGCCGTCGTTCTGCACCGCGGCCGTCCTCGACGCCGACCCCGACCACGAGACGCCCTACCTGATCGTCGACTACGTCGACGGGCCCAGCCTCCAGGAGGTCATCCGCGAACGCGGCCCGATGGCCGCCGGCGACCTGCACGGCGTGGCGGTCGGCGTGGCCGCGGCCCTCACCGCGATCCACGGCGCCGGCGTGATCCACCGCGACCTGAAGCCGACCAACGTGCTGTTCTCGCTCGGCCTGCCCAAGGTCATCGACTTCGGCATCGCCCGCGCCCTCGAACCGAGCAGCCGCCACACCCGCACCGACCAGGTCATGGGCACGGTGGCCTACATGGCGCCCGAACGCCTCGACTCGACCCTCGGCGAAACCACCCCGGCGGCCGACATCTTCGCGTGGGGCGCCGTGGTGACATACGCGGGAACCGGCCGCACACCGTTCGGCGGCGACTCCCCGATGGCGACCGCGGCCCGCATCCTCGCCGTCGCGCCCGACCTCCAGGGGCTGCCGGAAACCCTGGTCGGGCTGGTCCGGCGCGCCCTGTCCAAGGACCCGAGGCACCGCCCGACCGCGACCGAACTGCTCCAGCTGCTCCTGGCCGTGGGCGCCCCGAGGCCGGCCCTGCCGAGCGGTCCGCTGCCGGGAGCGCCGCTGTCGGCTGGCCCGCTGTCGGCTGGCCCGCTGTCGGCTGGCCCGCTGTCGGGCGGCCCGCTGTCGGGCGGCCCGCTGCCGGGAGCGCCGCTACCGGGAGCGCCGATTCCGAGCGCGGCTGCCGGCGGCGCGGCCGGCCTGGGCAGCCCGGTGTCCCCGGTCGAGCCGTTCCGCGCCGGAAGCGCACCCCGGCACGCCGACCTGATCCGTCCGATCGACGCGGCCCTCCCGCTCGATCCGGCCCGCTCGAATGACCCCGCTCGCTCACTCGACCCGGGACGCCCTATCGACCCCGCTCGCTCGTCCGATCCGCCATGGGCGTTCGAGCAAGCCCGGTCAATCGACCCGGCCCGGTCAAACGATCCGGCCCGGTCAAACGATCCGGCCCGGTCAAACGGCCCGGCCCGGTCAAATGACTCGGGCCGGCCGAATGGCCCAGCCCATTCCATTGATCCGGCTCGTGCGTTCGATCCGGCTCGCTCCAATGGTCAGTCGCGGTCGGCTGATCCGGCTGGTTCGTTTGATCCAGGCCGGTCGGGTGATCCGTTGCGGTCGGCTGATCCGGCTCGCTCCTTTGACCCAGCCCGGTCGAACGATCCGTTGCGGTCGGCTGATCCGGTCCGCTCGTTTGATCCGGGCCGCTCGAACGATCCGTCGCGGTCAGTTGATCCGGCCCGCTCGTTTGACCCGGCTCGGTCGAACGACCCCTCACGGCCGGGTGGGCCATCCCGGTTGGGCGACCTTTTCCGGCTGGGCGAGTCGTCACGGTCGGCTGAGTCATCGCGGCCGGGTGAGGCGTCACGGTCGGCTGAGTCGTCGCGGCCGGGTGAGGGGTCGCGGCCGGGCGAGTCATCCCGGCCGGGTGAGGTGTCGCCGTTGGGGGAGCCGGCCTGGATGGGGAGTCCGCGCCGGCTGGGGGAGTCGCTGCCGTTGAGCGCCGCGTCGCCGGGTGATGCGAACGGGCGGTTCGACTCGCGGCAGCTGCTCGGGGAGCTGATCTCGGCCGGTGGGCCGGAGAATCCGCCTGACCCGGAGCGTAAGCGCGGCGTGGCCACCACGCGGCGGATGCTTTACACGATCGCCGCCCTGTTGGTGCTCACGCTGGTCGGGGCCGGTGTCGCGTACGCCCGGACCTCGGGTGACGCGAAGCCGTCGGCCGCCCCGAGCAGCGCTCCCGTCACCTCGGCCGAGGCGCTCGTGGCCAAGGGGCCGTCGTTCTTCGATCCGCTCTCGGCACCCGGCCGGTTCCGCGCGAGTTCCGACGACACCGGCAGTTGCGCCTTCGACGGTAAGGGCCTGCACGCCCGGTCGGTGGCCGGCGCGACCTATCAGTGCGGGGGCCCGGCCGACGCGTTCTCCGGCAGCCAGACGATCACCGTCGATACGACCCTGTCGTCGGCCGGTTCGTGTGCGACGGTGTGGTTCCGCCATCGTGACCTGCACGGTTATGAGTTGACCGCCTGCGCCGACTCCCTCGAGCTGCTGTCGGCCGGGGCCGGGCTGCCCGAGTCGATCGGCCGGGTTCCGTCGACTTCCCTGGAGCCCGGCACCCGTCATCGGGTGTCGATCGCGATCGCCGACAACCACGCGACCGTCTCGGTCGACGGTGTCCTGGCATTGCAGGGCGCCCTCACCGATTCGACGCTGACCTCGGGTGGCGTGGCGCTGGGCGTCACCGGTTCGAGCGGAGCCGCCGGCGTCCTGTTCGCCAACCTCGATGTGCGCTAGCTACCTTGCGGCTCACCAGAGGCGGTAGCCGCCGTCGATGACGATGTCGGTGCCGGTCACGTAGCTGCTGGCGTCCGAGGCCAGATAGACCGCCGCGCCGGCGATTTCCGATGGCTTGGCGATGCGGCCCAGGGGCGTGCCGGCCTCCCAGGAGGCGAGCCGTTCCGGGATGGCCCGGCTGACCGCGGTCAGCGCGGTCTCGGTGTAGCCGGGCGAGATCGAGTTGACGCGGATGCCGGCTGGCGCCCACTCCACCGCCAGCGACCGCGTGTAGTGCACGACCGCCGCCTTGGACGCGTTGTAGATGGCCTGCCGTTGGGGATGGTTGACGATGTGGGCCGACATCGAGCCGATGTTGACGATCGAGCCTCCGCCGGCCGCCAGCATCGCCCGGCCCTCGGCCCGGCAGCACCGGAACACCCCGGCGAAGTTGGTGTCGACGACCCGGGCGAACTCGTCGTCCGTGGTCTCGACGGTCGGCTTGTTGAGGCCGGTTCCGGCGCCGTTGACCGCGATGTCGAGGCGGTCCAGCGAGGCGACCGCGGCGTCGACCGAGTCGCTGTCGGTGACGTCCATCGGCACGTACTCGGCGCCGATCTCCGCGGCCGTGGCCCGGCCGGCGTCCCGGGTGCGCCCGGCGATGTAGACCTTGGCGCCCTGCTCCACGAAACCGGTCGCGATCGCGCGCCCGATTCCCGTCGTGCCGCCGACCACCAGCGCGGTCCGGCCGTCCAGGGAAAAGTTCATTCGACGGCGTCCGCGATCAGCCGCCGCAGGTAGCGGGCGTTGTCGGCCGACACCCCGAGGCCGTCCCCGCCGTAGTTCTCGGCCAGGAACGCGCCCCGGAAGCCGGAGGCGATGGCGAACCGGACCGCCTTGCGGTAGTCGATCAGCCCGGCCGGCAGGGTGGCCGGCGTCGAGAAGTACGTGCCGGTCAGCGGATTTTCCGAGCGGGCGTAGTTCTTGACGTGCCAGTAGTTGGCCAGCGGCAGCAGTTTGACCGCGATCGCCTCCCACGGCTCGATCGGCTCCTGGGCCCGGATCAGGTTGCCGAGGTCGGGGTTGAGGCCCACGTTGTCGTGCCCCAGTTCGTCGAGGAACGCCACGCTGGCGTCGGCGTCGCCGAGGTAGGTGCCCTCGTACACCTCTAGCGAGATCGCCACGCCGACGGAGGCCGCGTGGTCGGCCAGCTCGCGGAACCGCCGGAGAGCGGACCGGCGCAGCTCCGGCGAAGGCGGGTTGACCGGACCGGGAACGGTCCAGAACCAGGGGATCGCGGTCTGCGCCGGCAGCAACGGCTCGTGGAGGCCGAGGCAGATGAGCGGCGCCCCGATCTCGGCCGCGGCGTCGATGCCCCGGTGGGTGGCGGCGAGGTTGTCGTCGGCGTGCCGCGGGTCGATCACGCTCATCCGGACCATCGAGGTCGCGCACACCGACATGCCCACGTCGGCCAGCACCTCGGCGAACGCCTTGCGGGCGGCCGAATCCATGTCGGCCAGCGGCATCCAGTTGCTCGGCACCTCGACCACGTCGAAGCCCTCGCGCTGGATCCGCCGCAGCTGCCGGCGCCAGTAGGAGGGGCCGGCGTCGAGAACGCTGACTCCGCCCGGCGCCACGGCCGGGAACTGCAGCATGGCGGCCCCGATCGGCCAGGTCGCCGCGTCGAGACCGGCGTCGGCCGGCACGACCGCATCGTCGAGCGTGGCCAGTGCGGCCACGCGCCCCAGTGACTCAGCCAATCCGGGCACCCCCGTTGATGTTGTAGTGGGCGCCGGTGATGTAGCCGGCGTCGGGCCCGATCAGGAATTCGATGAGGGCGGCCACCTCGTCGGTGGTGCCGAGCCGGCCGACCGGCAGACCGGCGACGAAGGCCGGTTTGCGCTCGTCGGTGATCCGGCCACCCATGATCTCGGTGTCGATGACCGCGGGTGAGACGACGTTGACGGTCACCCCGGTCGGCGCGAGTTCGAGCGCGGCGCCGTGGGTGAGGCCCTCGATTCCGGCCTTGGAGGCGGCGTATGCGGTGGCGCTGTAGGTGCCGCCGCCGGTCTGCGCGGCGGTCGAGGAGAGGTTGACGACGCGTCCGACGCCCCGGTCGACCATGCCCGGCACGAAGCGCTTCATGACCAGGAAGGTGCCGGTCAGGTTGACGCCGATGACCCGCTGCCAGCGGTCGAGGCCGGTGTCGAGGAACCTGGTCGGGTCGCTGATGCCGGCCACGTTGACCAGCGCCAGCACCGGCGGCAGCTCCCGTTCGAAGAAGGAGGCCGCCGCATCGATCTGAGCGGGGTCGGTCACGTCGGCGGTGTGCCCGACGACTAGGCCGTCCGGCGATGTCGATGGGAGTGCGACGTCGATCAGGCCGACGTTCCACCCGGCCCGGGCCAGCCGCCGGGCCACCGCGGCGCCGATCCCGAGCGGCGAACCGGCCCCGGTGACGACGGCCGTGCGGTCGGTCGGATAGGTCATGTGGTTTCCTCTCGGGAAGCGGCCCGGTCCGCGCGCGCCCGCGCCCGGACCAACCGCAGGTGCATGCGCATCGCGCTCTCGATCGCCCCGCGGTCGCCGGACTCGGCGGCCCGCAGGATCGCGGTGTGCTCGGCGACCGCCTCGAGGGCGTCCGAGACTCCGCGGTCCGCCTGCTGCCGCAGGCGATGGGACTGGCCGTTGAGCGAGTCGGCCATGACCCCGATGAACGGGTTGCCGGTGAACGCGAACAGCACGTGGTGGAAGGCGAGGTCGGCGTCGATGACCGCCCACTCGGCCTCTTCCGGGTCGGCGTGGCTCTGTGCGGGGTCGCTGAACGCCACCGCCGCCGCCTCCTGGGTCTGCAGCGCCTTGCGGAGCGCCGGCGCGAACTCGGGGCTCCCGGTCGCCAGCGCGAGCCCGGACGCGCCGACCTCGAGCAGTTCGCGGGCGTCCATGAGGAGCTCGAACTGGTCGGCGGTGAGCGGCGGGGCGACCCGGAAACCTTTGCGCGGCTCATGGATCACCAGGCCGGTGGCGGCCAGGCGGGCGAGACCTTCGCGTACGGGCGTGGGGGAGACGTTGAGGATGCGGGAGAGCTCCTCGATCCGCAGCGGCGCGCCGCCCTTGAGCTGACCCCGGTGCACGAGCCGCAGGATCGAGCGGTAGACCCGTTCGCTGAGCATGTGGGTGGCGTCGGAGTCCTGCAGCGTGTCGGCGGCGCCCGGTGTCAGAGTCATGAGCTCACCTTGCAGGCTTCGGGGTTGACCGCGTGACGGGGGGTCCGTCCCGCGGCGACGTCGAGGATCGCGGTGATCGCGCTGTCGGCGACCGCCCGGGCGAACCCGTCGGTCCAGCAGAGCGAGTGCGGGGTGAGGACGACGTTGTCCATCGTCAGCAGTGGACTGTCGGGCGGCAGGGGCTCGTGTTCGAACACGTCGAGCGCGGCGCCGCGCAGCCGGCCGTTCTTCAACGCGGAGATCAGCGCGTCCTCGTCGACGACCGAGCCCCGGGACAGGTTGATCAGGAAGGCGCCGGGCCGCATCCGGGCGAGGATGTCCGCGCTGATCAACCCTCGAGTGCCCGGATTTCCCGAGACCGTGACGACCAGGTAGTCGCTGGCCGCGGCCAGCTCTTCGAGCGGCATGACGCCCGGACGGAATGTCCGGTTGAAACCGGCTACCGACACGCCGAGTAGACGAAGGAGCCGCACGATCTCGGTGCCGACGTTGCCCAGCCCGACGACACCGACCGTGGCGTCCTGCAAGCCGCGTCCCGGCCAGTGGACGCGCTCGTCCCAGCGTCCCGTACGGACCAGCCGGTCCTTGGGGACCAGGTTATGGGCGAGGGCCAGGAGCTGCGCCAGCGCGGCGTGCGCCATCGGCACGCGTACGGCGTCGGGCGCGTTGGTCAGCAGGACGCCCGCGTCCGTACAGGCGCCGACGTCGATGGCGTCGTAGCCGGCGCCGAACCGGGCGACGTGCCGCAGTGCGGTTCCGGCCAGCGAGGCCGCGGTGATGCCGCGGCCGCCCATCATCAGCAGCGCGTCGAATCCGTCCAGCTGGGCCGGGGTGAGAACCGCATTGGGCACCGCTATCACCGACCACTCGAGGCCGGCCGAGGAGAGCCGCCGCAGCCCGATGTCGCCGAAGATCGTCGTGCCGTCGGGAAACGCCTGGTCGCCGGTGACGGCGACCCGGTATCGACTTCCGCTCATGACGGCTCCCGGATCTAGATTATATACAATCTTGTGATGCTGGCCCGACGCTAGAGAGCGATCGGGGTTGCCGTCAAGGGCCTCCGGTAACGGCTAGATCGAGCCAAAAAAAGCTGCCTACCTGCGAATGTCAAGATTCTGGAACAAGCCCTTGACAGGTTCGCCGACGGCTCGACATGCTGCCGTAACCAAGCGCCATCTCTATTTTATATATTCGATCTAGCAAAGGGGCGGGATCGTGTCGCTGTCGACCACCCAGCCGCGCCCGGAGGCCGTCGAGGGCACCGCGGCGCGCGTCGCCGCCGCCCGGCGCCGGCGGATCCGCCGCCGGATCTGGACCTTCGTCCCGATCGTGACCTTCGTCGGCATCCTGGCCTTCTGGGCGATCGTCGTGAAGGCCTTCAAGATCCCGGCCTACCTGCTGCCGACCCCGTGGGCGGTCTTCCACCGCATCGGCACCGACTGGCCCAACCTCTGGGACAACACCAAGATCACGCTGGACGAGGTCCTGCTCGGCTTCGCCATCACCATCGTGATCGCGATCCCGCTCGGTCTGCTGGTCGCGCGGTCGCTGGCCGCCCGGCAGATCATCTACCCGCCGGTGATGCTCCTCCAGCTGGTGCCCAAGGTGGCCGTCGCGCCGCTGTTCGTCGTCTGGCTCGGCCTCGGCTTCAGCTCGAAGCTGCTGCTCACGATCCTGATGACGTTCTTCCCGCTGCTGATCTCCAGCATCAGCGGCTTCTCGATCCTCGACGAGCGCCTGCTCTACCTCACCAGCTCGATGGGCGCCAGCGGCTGGCAGACCTTCCGCTACCTGCGCTTCCCGGCCGCCCTGCCGGTCATCTTCTCCGGCCTCAAGACGTCGGCCACGATCGCCGCCACCGCGGCCATCGTCGCCGAGTTCGTCGGCTCCAACAGCGGCCTGGGCTATCTGCTGCTCCAGGCCACCAACACCCTCGACGCCACCGGCGTGTTCGCGGTCCTGGTGCTGCTGACCGTGATCGGAGTGGCCCTCAACTACCTCGTCGAATTCGTCGAGTTCCTGCTCACCCCGTGGCAGCGCGCCAAGAACGACTGAAGGGGACCCCCATGCGTAAATTCTCGAAGAATGCGTTGATAGCCGTCGGCGTCGTTGCTCTCGCCGCCGGCTGCGGAAACAACAGCTCCGGTGCGGCGTCCTCCTCCGGAGGCGGCGGCACCGAGATCACGTTCCAGCTCAACAACCCGCCCAACGGCTCGAACGCCGGCTTCGCCGCCGCGGTCGAAGAGGGCTACTACAAGGCCGCCGGCATCAACGCGACGATCGTGCCCGGCACCGGCTCGTCGCTGACCGTCCAGATGGTCGCCTCCGGCAAGGCCAAGATCGGGTACGCCGACTCCACCTCGACCACCCAGCTGATCGCCCAGAAGGCCCCGCTGGTCGTGCTCGCCACCGTCTACCAGTCCAACCCGAACGAGGTGATCGCGCTGAAGAAGAGCGGCATCACCTCGATCGCCGCGCTGAAGGGCAAGAAGGTCGGCACCCCGGTCCCGTCGTCGCAGGCCAGCATGCTGCCGCTGTTCCTGGCCTCGAACGGCCTGACCAAGAACGACGTCCAGCTGATCAACCTGGCTCCGACCTCGCTGGTGCAGTCGCTGCTCCAGGGCCGGGTCGACGCGATCCTCGGCTCGATCGACACCTACCAGGTGCAGCTCGAACAGCAGAACGCGGGCGAACTGTTCACCGCGCCCTTCGCCACCAACGGCGTGCCGACGGTCAGCACCTCGATCTTCGCCAACAAGGACTGGGCGGCGCAGAACAAGACGGCGGTCCAGGCCTTCGTCAAGGCGTCCCTGCAGGGCTGGAAGCTCGCCTCGACCAACCCCGACAAGGCGGTCGCCGACGTCAACCAGCTGTGGGGCGCCAAGGCCGACAAGGGTTCGGCCGCCGAACTGAAGGCCGTCCTCGACGCCAAGCTGCTGTGCGCCGGCAACGCCGAGTACGTCGGCCGCGCCGAGCCCGACCAGTGGACCAAGACCCAGGACCTGCTGTCCCAGGTCGGCCTGCTGCCCAAGGGCATCGACCCGGCGACCTACTACTCGTACGACTATCTGCCGGCCTCCTCCGACCTGCAGACCTGCCCGATCGGCTGAGGACGGCATGTACACCTACGACGACCTCTACGTCGGGATAAGCTTCCGCAGCCCCGGCCGTACGATCGGGGAAGCCGATCTGATCGGCTTCGCCGGACTCACCGGGGATTTCTCGGAGTTGCACACCAGCGACGTCTACGCGAAGGCCAGCCAATTCGGCCGCCGGGTCGCCCACGGCATGCTGGGCCTCGCCTACGCGCACGGGCTGATGTGGGCCCGCACCGGCGAACTGCGCCCGACCGTGATCGCCTTCCTCGGCATGTCGGACTGGCGGTTCGTGGGACCGATCTACATCGGAGACACCATCTTCGTGAACTACGTGATCGCCGAAATCCGGGACAGCGCCTCGAAACCCGGCCAGGCGATCGTCACCTTCGACGTCGAGGTCGTCGACCAGGACGACCGTGCCGTCCAAAAAGGACGCAAGGCCATCCTCGTGTCGAAGACGCCACTGGAAGGGGTCTGACCATGCGCAGCACACCGATCGCCGTCGACGGCGTCTCGAAGGTCTTCGGCGAGGACACCAGCAAACCGTTCCAGGCCTTGAAAGCCCTCGACATGCACATCGAGCCGGGCGAGTTCGTCTCGGTGGTCGGCCCGTCCGGCTGCGGCAAGAGCACGCTCATGCTGATGATCGCCGGCCTGCTGCCGGCCACCACCGGCACGCTCACCGTCGGCGACAAACGGGTCAAAGGACCGATCACCGACGTCGGCATCGCCTTCCAGGATCACCTTCTGCTCGAATTCCGTACGGCCGAGAAGAACGTGTTGCTCCAGGGCGAGATCCGCAAGCTCGACAAGGCGAAGGTGAAGGCGCGCTCGGACGAACTGTTCGAGCAACTGCGGTTGAACCACGCCAAGACGCGCTATCCCCGGCAGCTGTCGGGCGGCATGCGGCAGCGGGTGTCGCTGATCCGTACGCTCGTCCACGACCCGTCGGTGCTCCTCATGGACGAGCCGTTCGGGGCGCTCGACGCGCTCACCCGGCTCCAGGTGCGTACCGATCTGGAAGCGCTCTGGCTGGAGCGCCGCCCGACCGTCGTCTTCATCACCCACTCGGTCGAGGAGGCGGTCGGCCTGTCCGACCGCATCTTCGTGATGAGCCCGAGCCCGGGCGAGGTGGTCGACGAGATCGTCGTCGACCTGCCCCGCCCCCGGCCGATCGTGCTCGGCGAGTCACCCGAGTTCGCCCGCTACGTGGAACGCATCTACAAACAGTTCCAGCGCATGGGCGTCCTGCACGGAATCGAGATCCCGGCGTGAGCCACTTCTCCTTCGACGGCGCGGTCGCGGTGGTCACCGGGGCCGCGCAGGGCATCGGCGCCGGCATCGCGGCCCGGCTGGCCGCCGACAGCGCCCGGGTGGTGCTGGCCGACATCGACGTCGAGGCGGCCGAGAAAACCGCGGCGGAGATCCGGGCCGCAGGCGGCCACGCTTCGGCCGTACGCCTCGACGTCGCCGACCCTTCCAGCGTCGCCGGCCTTCCGGTACGCGTGAAAGCCGCCTTCGACGGACCGCTGCGCCACCTGATCTGCAACGCCGGCGTGCAGACCTTCCAGCGGGCGGTCGACGTGACGGTCGAGGAATGGGACCGCGTCCTCGACGTGAACACCCGCGGCACCATGCTCTGCCTGCAGGCGGCCGCCCGAGCGATGCCCGACGGCGGCTCGGTCGTCGCGATCGCCTCGATCCAGGGCCGCCTCGGCGCGCCCTTCTATCCCCACTACGCGGCGTCCAAGGCCGGCGTGATCAGCCTGGTGAAGTCGTTCGCGCTGGCCCTGGCCCCGCACGGGATCCGGGTCAACGCGGTCGCCCCCGGCATCATCGAGACCCCGTTGTGGGACGTGGCCGACGAGAAGCTCTCCGCCCTCCGAGGCCAGAAGCCCGGCGTGGCCCGAGCCGAGCGCATCGCCGCGGTCCCGCTCGGCCGGCCGGGCACTCCGGCCGACGTGGCGGCGGCGACGTCGTTCCTGCTGTCGTCCGACGCCTCCTACATCACCGGCGAGTGCCTCCACGTCTGCGGCGGGGACGTGATGCTGTGACCGCCGGCGACCGTGTGGAAAAGCGGCGGAATTGTCGGACCCTGCTGCTTGAATCGGCCCCACCCACAAGGGGCGGGGTGGGTGTGGCGCCAGGTGACGGCCGGCGGCGTGATGCTGCCGCCGTCCGGCTGGGTGTGGCGCCGTGATTCTGGGGGACGGGTCGGGGCGGGCCCGGGACGGCCTGGTCGTCAGCCCTTCCGAGGCGGCTCGGCTGATCCGGGACGGTGACACGGTCGTCGTCGGCGGGAGCGGGTCGCTGCTGCAGGTGCCGGAGACGCTGCTGGCCGCCGTCGCCGACCGGTTCCTCGCCATGGGACACCCGGCCGGGCTCGACGTCGTGCACGTGATGGGACTCGGAGACCAGCAGGGGCGTGGAGTCGACCATCTGGCGCGGGCGGGACTGGTCCGGCGGTTCGTGGGGTCGCACTTCGTGCTCAGCCCGGCCGAACAGGCGATGATCGCGGAGGACCGGGTCGAGGCGGTCGGGCTGCCCGCCGGCACGATCAGCCTGCTCTACCGCGAGATCGCGGCCGGGCGGCCGGGCCTGTTCACCGACATCGGGCTGGAAACCTACGTCGACCCGCGCCAGCAATGGGGCCGCATGAACAAGGGCACCCGTGAGGGACTCAGCCAACTGGTCACCGTCGGCGGGCGGGAGTGGCTGTTCTACCCGGCGTTCGACGTGCAGGTGGCGCTGATCCGGGCGAGCACCGCCGACACCTCGGGCAACCTGGCCATGGAGGACGAGGCGGCGTGGAGCGACAACCTGGCGATCGCCCAGGCCGCCCACAACACCGGCGGCCGGGTGCTCGCCGAAGTGAAGCGGATCGTGCCGGCCGGCTCACTGCCCGCCGCGTACGTCCGCGTCCCCGGCGTCCTGGTCGACCACGTGGTGCTGACCGACTACCCCAACCAGACCCCGATCACGGTGCACGACCCGGCCCGCACCGGCATGCGCGTCAATCACCCCGTACAGGTGCAAAGCATGACCCTCGATCACCGCAAGGTGATCGCCCGGCGGGCTGCCATGGAGCTCCGGGCCGGTCAACTGGTGAACCTGGGCGTCGGCATGGCGAACGGGATCTCCTACGTGGCGCTGGAGGAGGGCGTCCTCGACGCGATAACGCTGACCGTCGAGCAGGGCCTCTTCGGCGGGCTGCCCGGCATCGGCCTGGACAGCGGCACAGCCGTCAACCCGGCCGCGGTCGTGGACATGACCAGCCAGTTCGACCTGTACGACGGCGGCGCGCTCGACCTGGCCGGCCTGTCCTTCGCCCAGATCGACGCGGCCGGGAACGTGAACGTGGCCCGGGTCGGCGCGACACCGATCGGCCCGGGCGGCTTCATCGACATCAGCCAGAAGGCGGGCACGGTCGTCTTCTGCGGCACGTTCCGGGGCGGCGGCCTGCGCACGGCGATCCACGACGGCCGCCTGGAGATCCTGGAGGAGGGCCGCTACGGCAAGTTCGTCCCCACAGTCGACGCGATCACCTACAACGCCTCCCGCGCGGCCGCCGCGGGCCACACCGCCGTCTACGTCACCGAGCGCGCCGTCTTCCGCCTCCACTCAGCCGATCTTCCGCCCACCGGGACCGTGCCGGCTGATCTTCCGCCCACCGGGACCGTGCCGGCCGATCTTCCGCCCAGCGGAAGCGCGCCCGATCGATTGACCGCCGGAAACAGGGTAGGTGGCTCGGCGGCGGTGGCTGCGGCAGGATGCCGGCTGGAGCTGATCGAGATCGCGCCCGGCATCGACCTGGAGCGCGACGTGCTCGCCTGGATGCCCTTTCGCCCGCTGATATCGCCCGCCCTGCGCACCATGGATCCCCGGATCTTCGCCTACGAGCCCATGGGGTTGCGGCTTCCGCTCAGCGAAAGCCTTCCGCTCAGCGAAGGCACGCCGCTCGCCGAGAGCGTGTCGTTGGGTGAGAGCGCGACGCCTGGCGTTAGCGTGTCGTTGGGTGAGAGCGCGACGCCTGGCGTGAGCGTGTCGTTGGGTGAGAGCGCGACGCCTGGCGTTAGCGTGTCGTTGGGTGAGAGCGCGACGCCTGGCGTGAGCGTGTCGTTGGGTGAGAGCGGTACG
>NZ_JBFBAD010000024.1:80322-97996 GCF_040682075.1 Actinoplanes sp. NPDC051411
CGACGCCTGGCGTGAGCGTGTCGTTGGGTGAGAGCGCGACGCCTGGCGTGAGCGTGCCGCCGGGTGAGAGCGCGACGCTCAGGGAAAGCTTGCGGATCAGCGAAAGCGTGACGCCCGGCGAGAGTTCGCCGTCCGGCGAGAGTGCGCCGTCCAGCGGAAGCGGGACGCCCAGCGAGACCGTGCCACCCCGTGAGAAGTCGCCGTTCAGCGAGAGCGCCGCGCTCAACGGAAGCGGGACGCCCGGTGAGCACTCGTCATCCCGCAGGAGCTCGCCGCTCGGGGAAAGCCTTCCGTTCAATGAAAGCCAGCCGAGGAGGTCGCGATGACGGCGTTCGAAGGTGTGCGGATTCTGGACTTCACGCAACTGGAGCAGGGGCCCTCGGGCACTCAGGTGCTGGCCGACTTCGGCGCTGAGGTGATCAAGGTGGAGCGGATCGGCGCCGGGGAGATTGGGCGGCGGCAGGAGCCTACGCTGGCCGGGGGATACAGCCCGCACTGGTCGGCCACCAACCGGAACAAGAAGAGCATCAGTGTCGACCTCAAGAGTCCGGACGGTATCGCGCTCATTCACGAGCTGGCCCGGGACGCCGACATTGTGGCCAGCAACTTCCGGCCGGGGGTGATGGACCGGCTCGGGCTCGGGTGGGAGACCCTCGCCGCGATCAACCCGCGGATCATCGTCGCCTACGCGTCCGGGTACGGGCAGACCGGACCGTACGCCCAACTCCGCGGGCAGGACCTCGCCGCCCAGGCCCTCAGCGGCCTGATGGCTCTCACCGGGACGGCCGACGGCGGGCCGATGCCGACCGGCACGTTTCTGATCGACTACATCGCGTCGATGCAGTTCGCCCAGGGCATGATGATCGCCCTCGCCGCCCGGCAGCACACCGGCCGCGGGCAGGTCGTCGACTCCTGTCTGCTCAACGCGGCCGTGGCGACCCATCTGCAGGAGGCCGCCTCCTACCTCAACACCGGCCGGACGTTCCCGCGGCCGCCGAAGAACCTCGCCCACGCGCACAACACCGCGCTGTACGGCTATTACCAGACGGCCGACCACCGCTGGCTGGTGCTGATCGGCGAGTTCTATGTGAGCGAGCCGTGGAAGCGCACCGCGCGGGCGCTTCGCCTGGACGAGGCCGACGACCCGCGTTTCCAGACGACGGAAGGGCTGCTGGCTCATGCCGAGGAGACGCGGGACCTGGTGGCGGCCGGGATACGGAAGCTCACCTGGGACGAGGCGAGGACGCGGTTCGAGGCCGAGGACGTCCTCGTGGCGCCGGTCAACGACTACGACGCGCTGTTCGAGGACCCGCAGGTGCGGCACAACGAGATGGTGCTCAGTGCCGAGGTGCCCGGGGTCGGCGAGGTCAAAGTCGTCGGGATGCCGGTCAAGCTCAGCGATACCCCGGCCGAACTGCGGCTCATTCCTCCGACGGTCGGTCAGCACAACGACGAGATTCTGCGCCGGCTCGGGCGTACGGAAAAGGAGATCGCCGAGCTCAAAGAGCGAGGGATCGTCGGTTCCGAATCACCCGCCGCCTGGTAATTCCGGAAAGGTGACCGATGTCCATAGAAATCGCGCTGCCCAGCGGCAGGCACATCATGCACGAGCCGATCGACTATCCGCGCCACCCGGCCCCGTTCACGTCGCGTTCGGTCTACGCGGCCGCCCATGTCGTCGCCGACGCGAAAGCCGACTACACGCCGGGGGTAAAGCCGCCGGTCGATTGGGAAGCGACGATCGCCTTCCGCGAGCACCTGTTCGGTTACGGCATCGGGATCGCCGAGGCGATGGACACCTCCGAGCGCGGGCCCGGCGGTCTCGACTGGTCACAGGCCCAGCAGCTGATCAAGCTCGGCGTGAAGGCGGCCCTCGACAAGGGTGCGGCCGTCGTCGCCGGAGCGGGTAGTGATCAGGTCGGGGAGAATGCCGGCAAAGGCGAAATTGTCGACGCCTATCTGGAGCAGCTGGAGTTCATTCAGGCGCAGGGGAGTGCGGCGGTGATAAGGGCCAGCCACGCGCTGGTCGCCGCGGCGGAAAGCGCCGACGACTATCTCGACGTTTACCGCACCGTACTCAAAAAGGCCGCCAAGCCCGCGATCGTGCACTGGCTCGGCACCGGCTTCGACCCCACCCTTCGTGGCTACTGGGGTCATGACGATCCACGAAAAGCCATGGACGTCGTCGTGCAGATGGCTCGCGACAACAAAGACCACCTCATGGGCATCAAGTTCAGCCTGCTCGACGAGGAGCTGGAGAAGGAGTTCCGGCGCCGGCTGCCGGCCGGGGTCAAGGTTCTCACCGGTGACGACTACGGCTACACCGAGTTGCTCCGCGGCGACGGCGAGCACCACAGCCACGGGCTGCTCGGCGTCCTCGACCCGATCGCGCCGATCGCCTCGTCGGGTTTCGCCGCGCTCGACAAGAACGACGAGGACGCGTTCACCGAGATCATGAACCGGTCGATCCCGATGGCGACCAAGATGTTCGAGGCGCCGGCCGAACGCTACAAGGTTGGCACCGTCTTCGTCGCCTGGCTCTCCGGCCACCAGGACCACTTCCGGATGGTGTCCGGCCGCGAGGGCATGCGCTCGCTGCGGCACCTCGTCGACCTGTTCGTGCTCACCGACGAGCTCGGGCTCTTCCCCGACCCGGCGCTGGCCGCCCACCGCATGAGCCTGCTGCTCGAAATATGAGCCTGCTCCTCGAAATCTGACAGGCTCGGAATCTGACGGGCTCGCAATCTGACAGGGAGAAACATGACGATCCTCATCGCCGGCGGCGGCTCCAAGCGCGGCATCGGCCGCGCCACCGCCCTCCGGTTCGCCGCGCTCGGCCGGCCGGTCGCGGTCCTCGACATCGACGCAGACGCGGCCGAGGACACCGCCCGCGAGGCCAAGGACGCCGGCAGCCCGGCCGTCTTCTCGGCCTACGTCGACGTCACCGACCAGGCGTCGGTCAACGAGGCCGTGCAGGCGGTGACCAACGCGCTGCCCCCGATCACCGTGCTGGCCAACATCGCCGGCATCTCGGCGCCGACCCGCTTCGAGAACATCACGCTCCAGGAGTGGGAACGGGTCTTCGCGGTCAACGTGCGGGGCACGTTCCTGGTGACTCAGGCGGTCCTGCCCGGCCTGCGGGAACGCAACGAGGGACGCATCATCACGATGTCCTCGGTGTCCGGGCAGCGCGGCGGCGGCGTCTTCGGCGCCTCGCACTACTCGGCCAGCAAAGCGGCGATCCTCGGCCTCACCAAGACGCTCGCCCGCGAACTCGAAGGCACCGGCATCACGATCAACGCGGTCGCCCCGAGCATGGTCGACACCGACATCACCCACGGCGCGATGACCGAGGACCGCAAGGCCGAGCTCGCCAAGACCACCCTGGTCGGCCGGCTCGCCACCCCCGACGACGTCGCCGGGGTGATCGTCTTCCTGGCCTCGCCCGACTCCTCCTACCTCACCGGGGCGACGATCGACGTCAACGGTGGATCCCACCTCCACTGATCATGCTGACTGCCGTTCTCGACGACGACCCCACCGGCACCCAGTCCGCCACCGGGGTGACCGTGCTGCTCGACTGGGACACGGCCGCCCTGGTGGAGGCCCTCCGCGTCCAGCCGGGCGTCTATCTGCAAACCAACTCCCGGGCGGTTGCGCCGGCCGAGGCCGTCGCGCTTGCTTTCCGTACGCGGTCACAACTCGCCGACGCCTCGAAGGCGCTCGGGCAGCCGATCCTCCCGGTGCTCCGCGGCGACTCGACGCTGCGCGGCCACGTGTTCGCCGAATCCGACGTCTTCGCGGGCGCGACCGGCTCGATTCTGTTCGTGCCGGCCTTCCCCCAGGGCGGCCGCACCACCGTCGATTCGGTGCACCGCGTCGTGATCGACGGCGTGGACACCCCGGTCGGCGAGACCGAATTCGCCCAGGACCCCGTGTTCGGCTATCGAAGCTCCAACCTGGTCTCGTACGTACGGGAAAAGGGTGACCGCCGCGGCCTGCCGGTCCCGTTGAAGGATCTGCGGTCAAGCGGAGGCGAAGCCGTAGCGGCCGCCCTGCTCGCCGCCGGCCCCGGCGAGTTCGTCCTCCCGGACGCCGCCACCGACGCCGACATCGAGCTGATCCACGCCGGACTCCGCTCGGCCCTGACCGGCCGCAGCGACATCGTGGTCCGCTGCGGCGCCACCCTGGCCGCCATCTGCGCCGGCTGCCTGAGCCACGCCTACCTCACCCGCCCCCTGACCGCCACCCGCCCCGGCGTCCTGATCGTCTGCGGCTCCCACACGTCGGCGGCAACCGCCCAACTGGAGGCCCTGACCGACCGCCTGGGCCGCAAACCGGTCGAAATCCCCACCGCCGCCGCCCTGGCCGACCCGCTGGCGGCCGGACGCCACGCCGCCACCCTCCTCACCGACGAACTGCGAGAACACGGCTTCGCCACACTCAGCACCGAACGCATCCGCCGCGCCACCCACGACTCCCTCTCCCACGGCGAACTGGTCAACCGGGCCCTGATGACCGCGGCCGGAGCGGTGATCGGCACGGTCGGCACGGTCGTCTCCAAGGGCGGCATCACCTCGGCCGAGGTGGCCCGCACGGCGCTGGGAGCAACCCGGGCCCGAGTCCGCGGCCAGCTGGCGGCCGGCATCTCGGTCTGGGACTACACCGACGGAAGGCTCCAGGTGGTCGTCCCCGGCAACGTCGGCGGCCGCGACACCTTGGTCGACGTCATCTCGGCACTGCCGCCGGGCCTGCTCCCCGACCGTGAATGACGGAGTCCCGAGCTCTTCGCCCTGGGCCCTCGTTGCCGGTTTACGCCGCTGAAGCGGAGCTTTAACGGGTGAACCCGGTTCCCGGATCTGCTGATAAGATCGCGTTTCCCGAGCCATTTTCCGGCGCGTGTCTTCGTAAGGGTCGAATGCCGAGGACTGATTGTGAATAGCACGTGGCGGAATTGTCGCGTTGAATGGTGTGTGGGCGGTGGTGGCCCCGCGCGGGTTCGCCAGATCTGGCCGGTCGCAGCCGGATGAGCTGTGATTGCCGGCGGCGGGGCGGGGGCCAGTGTCCGGGTTCGGTGGTGACAGTGACGTGATCTCAGCAAGGAAGGGTGCCTGATCCGGTACGACACGGGCAAATGCTTCGATACCGGATGGTGCTGGATATAGGCGTGGAGCCATCAATAGACCAGTTCTTGCGAAGGAAACAGGTCGTCGAGAGGGCTCCACGTGATCGCGTATTCTGCCATGCTCGACGTGCCCAGGGAACTCGTGCGTCACCTCGCACGGCTCTGGGCCGCGGAACGCCGGGCTCTCGGTACGCGCCGGGGCACGCGGGCGTTGACCTGCTTCTACCAGGCGCTTCTGATCATCATCTGGTTCCGTAAACAAGAGGACGCGACGTTGTTGGGCGCCGGGTTCGGCATCTCCCGAGCCACCGCCTACCGCTACCTCGACGAAGGCATCACGGTCCTGGCGGCGCGCCGGCCTGATCTGCACGAGGCGTTGCAGCGGGCCGCCGACGACGGCTGGTCGTTCGTCATCCTCGACGGCAAACTCTTCGACTGCGACCGGGTCAGCGAAACCGTCGCGAGCGTCAAGGGTGACAGCATCGACGCCTGGTATTCGGGAAAGCACCGTGACTTCGGCGCGAACATTCAAGCGATCATGCTCCCGAACGGCCTTCCGATCTGGACCGCCGACGCAATGCCCGGCATCTGCACGACCTGACCTGCGCCCGAAACCTCGATATCACCGCCGCACCGAACTGGGCCGCGGCCGAACTCGACCTGCCCACCCTGGCCGACTCCGGCTACGAAGGAGCAGGTCACGGCATCAAGACCCCGACCAAGCAGCCAGCCGACGGCAAACCCCTCGCCGTCGCGAACCGCAGCGTCAACCGGCTCCTGCGCGGCCTGCGCTGGCAAGGAGAACGCGGCTTCGCCATCCTGGTCAGCCGCTGGAAAACTCTGCGGCACAGCACGATCAGCCCGCGAAAAATCGGTGACGTCGTCGCGGCAGCCCTACATCTCACCCATTTCGAGTACCGCTACCTCAGCGAATCTTGCTGAGATCACGTCAGTGATCCGCAGACAGTGGGCTGGGCGGGCTGCTCGCGCCGGTGTCTGACCGGTTGCGCTTGGCGCTCGGCCTCGTGATGGGTGCGGCTGGTGGGCTGGTTGCGCTGGGGGCTCGGGTTCGGGGTTGGGGTGCGGCCGGCGGGATGGGCGGCTCGTGGGTTGGCGGGCCCGTGCACTTGCGCTCGGCTTCGTGATGGGGTGCGGCAGGTGGGTTGGCGGGCCTCTTCCGCTTTGCGCTCGACTTCGGGTTGAGGTGCGGCGGGCGGGGTGGGCGGGCCCAGTTGTGCTGGGCGCTCGGCTTCGGGTTGGGGCGACTCCCTGCGTTGAGGGGGTCGGTTGTGCTGGTGCTGGTGCTGGTGCTGGGCTTCAGGTTGGGGTGCGGCTCGCGGTTGGCGAACAGACTTGCTCGTGGCGCTCGGGCGCTTTCGTCGTCGTGAGATCGAGGTCCGGCTATTGATTTGGTCAGGCTCGGCACCGGTTGGGCGGCGTTCGCCGCTGGTCGACCGGCGTCCGCCGTAAGCGGAGCGCTGCCTGCGGCAGGTCGGATAGCTTCTGCTGCTGGTCGACGACCAGCTGCTCTCAGCGGGGCGGGGTTGGCTGGTGATTGCCCTGCGGCTGCCGCAAGCGGAGCAGTGTCTGCCGCTGTGCCTGCTGCGGGCCCGGGTGTGCCAGCGGTCGATCCACCCGAACCTCCGGTGGGCGGGGTTCGAGGCGTTGCCGCGCTGGTGGCCATTGCCGATGGGCAGGTGGGGGCTGCGGCGGGCTCGGTCGAGTCTGGCGTTGCGGGAAACGCCCTCGCTGTCCGCGCGGTGGCGGGCTGAGGGTCGGTGCCGGCCGGCGCGGCGGGATGGCGGTGCACGAGGAATCCGTTGTGCGACACGGGTTCGCCGTCGCGCAAGCGGCGCTCGCGCAGTGCGTGGCGTTGTTTCAGTCCGAAGGCTCGGCGCTTTTCGTGATCGCGGCGGAATGCCTCGGCCTGGGGCGAATAGTTGCGGCGTCTGGTGCGGTCACGCATAGCGGTGACTTCCGCTGCGGTGAAGAGCCCCATTTGCTGCATGGCTCTATTGTCCCGGGGATTCGTCGTCGCCGGTAAGCGACCGGACATGCCAATTCTCGGCCATTCGAAAACGTGTTCCGCGTCGGGTGGGCCGAGTGACGCAAGCTGATGTCGATCTTCCCCGGGATGCCGCCGCGAGGGGCTGATGCTTGGGAGCCCGGCCGGACTCGGCGTGCCAGGGCTCACCGCCATCAGGGGGCATGCTGGTGCAGCGAACGAGGTCTACGGGCCGGACGTGAGGCCTCGCGAAGGGCGCCGTCGCTGCACGGCCGACAACCGCGTGGGTGATGCCCCGAAGCGGATGGCGGGCTGCGAGCTGGCTATTCGGCGAAGCTGGGCACGCTGGGGGAGAAAGGTGCGGGAAGCGCGGCAGGTGCCGGTGAGTGGTCGGCAGCGGTGAGCTAAGTCCGCGGTGTCGGCGTCCGGCGGGCCGCGGCCATCGCCGTGCTCGGCCGCCACGATGAACCGTGCGGGTTGCGTCCACCGGCGTGCGGAAGGGTCCCGATGCCCCATGAATCACCGGAGAGGGTCGACTAGGAGAGGAAGACCGCCCACACCAGCTTGCCGTCGGGGGTGGGCTTGCTGCCCCACCGTTCGGAGACCGCCGAGACCAGCAGCAGGCCCCGGCCGCCCGGCCGGCGTGGGTCGGCGCGCTGGAGCTGGGGGAAGACGCGGCTGTGGTCGTGAACCTCGACCCAGACCTGGGCGTCGTCGCGGCGGACGTGGAGTTCGCCGCCGCCCTCGGTGTGCTGGACGACGTTGTCGATCAGTTCGGTGATGACCAGGAGGACGTCCTGCACGGTTTCGGCGGGCTGGCCGGCGAGGAGTTCGGTGGCGGACTGCCGTATCGCCGCGCTGTCCTCCGCCTGGGAGAAAGGTAGGCGCAGGGCTTCCATGACGACCGTTCATACCCCCGTTACTTCGGGCTACGCCACTCGAACGGATTACCGCGTACCGAAGGGGTGGCGGTGCATCGCCAGCAAGGCGACGTCGTCGCCGGGTTGATCGCTGCCGAGGGAGGTCATGACCGTGGTGCAGACCTGTTCCGGGTCGTCGGCGGTGACCAGGGCGGTCAGTGCGCCGAGGCCGACGTCGATGGGCTGGTCGCGCCGTTCGACCAGGCCGTCGGTGTAGCAGAGCAGCAGTGCGCCCTCGGGCAGCTCGATCTGGGTGCTGCGCCGGGGACGGTGGGCCAGGCCGGTGCCCAGGGGAGGGTCGACCGGGATGTCGGCCAGCCGGGCCGGGTGGCCGGGCGCGGCCAGTACGGGTGGCAGGTGGCCGGCCGAGGAGACGGTCATCGTCGTGCGGTCGGCGGAGACGGTCGCATAGATCGCGGTGGTCAGCGAGCCCGCCTCGAAGTGGTGGACCTTGCGGTCGAGCAGGGTCATGACCTCGGCCGGGTCATCGGTGGTCAGTGCGTAGGCGCGTAGGGCGCTGCGGATGCGGCCCATCACCACCGCCGAGGCGAGCCCGTGGCCGGAGACGTCGCCGATGACCATGCCGAGGCGGCCGGAGGGGAGGCTGAAGACGTCGTACCAGTCGCCGCCGACGCCGAACTCGTGGCCGGGCACATATCGGGCGGCGAGCAGCACACCGGGCACCGCCGGGAGCCGGTTGGGCAGCAGGCTGCGCTGGAGGGCGACCGCGGCCGCCTGCTCGATCTTGCGGGAGCGGACCTGGCCGGCCACCCCGGCTCGGTCGGCCGCGGCCTGGAGCAGCAGGATGTCGTCGTCGGTGAACCGCCGCTGGGCGGTCGTGCCGACGTGCAGCACCCCGACGACCTCGCCGGCCGCGAAGATCGGCACTCCGAGCAGCGAGCGGATGCCTTTTTCGATCAGCACCGGGTTGATCACGTCGGCCGGGGTCACGTCGACCAGCACGCGCGGCTGCCGGCTCTGCGCGATGCTGCCCGCGAACCCCTGCCCGACCGGCGCCCGGAACCCGCGGCGCACTTCCTCTTCGAGCCCTTTGGCCGCGGTCGCGACCAGTTGGCCGGAGTGCTGGTCGAGCAGCAGGATGGCCGCGGTGTCGACGTCGAGCAGGTCACGCACTCGGTCGAGCAGTTCGTCGAGCAGGTCGGACACGTCGAGCCGGGACAATGCGGCGTCGGTGAGGGCCTCGAGACGGCGCAGCCTCTCGGTATCTCGGACCCCACGCCAGACCGCCACACCGAGAGCCTACCGGCCGTGGGTGATTTCTCGTCCTACCGTGACACCCGAGTGAGGAGGGGTCATGGAGGGCAATCTACTGATCACTGTCTGTCGCAGCCGGCTCAGCGCGAGGGCCCTCGCCCCGTGTGCGGCCGGATGCGCCCCGGCGCGGCTGGCCACCCCGAGTTCCCCGACGACCAGCGGCGTTTCGAACACCGCGCAGGTCGTGGCGACCACCTCGGCCAGCGTCGACCCGGCGAGCAGACTGGTCGGGCCGGTGTAGATCCGTCCGGCCACGACCGCGGCGACCGCCGGCTCCGGGTCGAGGCTGGCGTAGACGAACGTCTTCGCCTCCTGGGCCGCCGCCTCGAGGCGGCAGGCCAGTTCGACGTTGCTCCGGACGTCGGCCGGCCGGCCGAGCTCGCGCACCAGCCGCTGGGCCTCGCCGCCGAGCGCGTAGGGCAGCCCCACCACGATCGTGTCGGCCGGCGGCCGTTCGACCTCCCGGATGGCCCGGACCACGTTCCCGACCGGGTCGTCGCCGGTGATCCGCGCCCGGGCTCGGCTGACGCCGAGCAGATCAACACATTCGGCCACGGCGGCCTCGGCGTCGACGGTCGCGCTTATCGCGTACGCCGTATCGGCGCGCGCCGCGTACAACGCCGGAGCCGGTCCGCGTTTCGCGTGATCGTGCCGGGCGACCTCGACCAGCTGCCGTTCGCCCAGTTCCTGCAGGATCGCGTGCGTGGTCACCTTGCTCAGCCCGGCCTCTTCGCTGATCTCGCGCACGCTGATCGGCCCGGATTTCAGGATCAGTCCCAGCACCACCGAGGTGTTCGACAGTCGAACCGTCCGCCCCGCATCCATCTTTGCCGCCCCTTGATCTCCGGGCGGCGCCGTCCCGCGCCACCCCGGTCATCAAACGGCCCGGCCGCCGCAGAGTTCATCCACTGTGGTGTCAGGGCTGGATGTTCTCCAGGTCGGCGAGGAGGGCCGGGTGCTTCGGCTGCCAGTCGAGCGCCTGCCGGGTGTGGGTGCTCGACGAGGGCTGGTCGGTCGCGAAGATCGGGCCGAGGGGGCCGTACGTCTGCTGCGGCATCGACCGGACCGGCAGGCCCAGCCGCCGGCCGATCACCGCGGCGATGTCGCGCACCCGGTCGCCCTCGTCGTCCACGGCGTGCCAGGAGCTGCCGGCCGGCGCCTGTTCGAGGGCGAGCCGGAAGAGGACGGCCGCGTCGAGCGCGTGCACGGCCGGCCAGCGCTGGGCGCCGTCGCCGGGGTAGCCGGAGACTCCGGTCTGCCGGGCGATGGTGGTCAGCAGGCCGGCGAACCCGCCGGTGCCGTCGCGGTGGACCGTGCGCGGCAGGCGTACGGCCGAGGTGCGGACGCCCCGCGAGGCCAGGTCGAGGATCGCCCGGACCGTACGGCTGCGGCCGCCGACCGGCCCGTCGGTCGGCAGCGGGTCGGCCTCGGTGGAGGCGCGGCCGGGCACCCACGGCGTGCCGGAGACCGTCACGAAGGGCCGGTCGCTGCCGGCCAGTTCCTCGCCCATGGTCGTGAGGGCGGCGGTCTCCTCGGCGACCGAGTTCGCGACCGCCTCGGCGCTGCTGAAGTCGTTGCCGAAGGCCAGGTGGATCACGCCGTCGGCGCGGGCCACACCTTCGCGCAGCACGTCGAGGTCGGCCAGGCCGCCCCGGAGCGGCTCGGCACCGGCCTTCTCGGCGGCTTGCGCGGACCCCTCGGAGCGGGCGAGCGCGAGGACGGTGTGGCCGTGGCCGAGGAGTTCGGCGACGACGGCGGAGCCGATCAGGCCGGTGCCGCCGGTGATGAAGACGCGCATGGGAACTCCCTCAGTGATGGGACTCTTGTCCCGTCACTGTAGCAGGCTGACGGGACAAGAGTCCCATCACCTATGATGGGTCCATGGGCCGATGGGAACCGGGTGCGCGCGAACGCCTCGTCGTGGCCGCGGTCGACCTGTTCACCGAGCAGGGTTACGACGCCACGACGGTCGCGCAGATCGCCGAGCGGGCCGGCGTCACCAAGAGCACGTTCTTCCGGCACTTCCCGGACAAGCGCGAGCTGCTGGTCGCCGGGCAGGAGACGCTGAGCCGCCTGCTGGCCGAGGGCATCGCCGAGGCGCCGGCGGGTGCCAGCCCGCTCGAGGCGGTGGCGGCCGGCCTGGTCCGCGCGGCCGGCACGATGGGCCCGATGAACCGGGAGCTGGCGCCCCGGCTGAAGGCGGCGATCGCCGCCAGCACCGAACTGCAGGAGCGGGACGCCCTCAAGAGCGTGAGCCTCGCGGCCGCGATGACGGCCGCCCTGGCCGCCCGCGACGTGCCCGGCCCGACCGCGGAACTCGCGGCCGAGCTGGGTGTCCTCGCGTTCAAGCGGGCGTTCGCCGAGTGGTCCGAGGGCGACCGCGACGACCTGGCGCCGCGCGTGCTGGCCGCCCTGGAGCGGCTGCGGGCGGCAAGCGCCTCGCTGAGCTGACCTGCGTCCGGTCCCCTTTAAAGTGACGTGCGGAACCGGCCCGGCGTGACCCCGTGCTCGCGGCGGAACGCGGTCGCGAACCGGCTCGCGCTGCGATAACCGCAGGCCGACGCGACCTGCCGCACGCTCAGGTCGCTCGTGCGCATCAGGTCGGCCGCCCGGCGTACGCGCAGCGCGGTCAGGTAGCGGTGCGGGGTCAGCCCGGTCGCCGCGCCGAACGAGCGCAGGAAGTGGAACTTGCTCATCCTGGCGACCGCCGCCAAGCGGTCGAGGTCGAGCTCTTCGCCCAGGTGGGCGTGCATGTAGTCGATCACCTGGGCGATGTCGAGCGGCATCGCCGGCACCGGGCGGGCGGCCCGCACCGAGCGGTGCACCAGGTGCGCGACCAGGCTCTGGGCGAGCGTGTCGGCGTAGAGCGCGGGCGCGTCGCCCCGCAGGGCCTGGGCCAGCGCGCCCGCCGTCGCGGTCACGTAGCTGTCGTCGAGGCCGAGCGCGTCCGGCAGCGTCGCCGGCGTGTGCCCGAAGGCCTCCAGCGTGTCGGCGATCAGCCCTTCGGGCAGGGTGAGATGCAGAGATTCCATCGGCTGCGGGCCCTCGGCCCGCCAGCGCAGGCGCGTACGCCGTTGCGGTGCCGTGATCCCGACGCTGCCCGGGCGGAAGCTCGCCGCCCGCCACGAGCGCCCGGCCCGGCTCTCGATCCGGTAGTGGCCGCTGGTCACCATCACCACCAGCAGGTCGCGGGTGGGCGGGCGGCTGAACTCGTGGGCCACCGGCGGGTCGCGGTAGACCTCGGCGCGCGCCGTCCAGCCGAGGCTGTCGCTGGTCCGCAGCAGTCGCGAGGGCAGGCCGTCCATGCGGCAACGATACGTTCCGTCAAATGACGGTCCGGCCGGTCAGCGCGTCCCGTAACGCCGCCCGGGTGGTTATGCCCAGCTTCGGAAAGATCCGGTACAGGTGGTCGCCGATCGTCCGGTGGGAGAGGAACAGCCGTTCGGCGATCTGCTTGTTGGTCAGGCCGCTGCCGGCGAGACGGGCGATCTCCCACTCCTGCGGGGTGAGGGCGGCCGGTCCGCGTACGGTCTCGCGGGACCGGGTCTGCCCGGTGGCCCGCAGTTCCGCGGCCGCCCGGTCCCGCCAGGGGCCGGCGCCGAGCCGGTCGAAGGTCTCCAGCGCGAGGGTGAACTCGCGGCGCGAGTCGGCGGCGGCCCGTTCCCGGCGCAGCCGCTCGCCGTAGGCCAGCCGGATCCGCGCGTGGTGGAACGGCCAGCGCTCGGCGCCCGGCCGCTCGATCGCCGCCTCGAACAGCTTCCGCGCGTCGTCGCCCTCCGCGACCAGGGCCTCCGCACCCGCGGTGAGCAGCCCGAACCGGGGTGACAGCGAGTCCAGGGCCGCCCGTCGCAGCGCGTCGACGTGGGCCCGGGCCTCGGCCCGCCGCCCGGTGTGCACGGCCGCCTCGACCAGGTCGAGGGAAACCCAGAGCGCGTGCGGCACGTGGTCGGCGAGCACGCCGGCCGGTGTCAGGAGGGTGGCGTTGCGGTACGCGCTCTCGTAGTCCCGCCGCCCGATCGCCGCCAGCGTGCGCGGGTGATAGGCGAACAGTTCGGCCCCGTGCGCACCGCGGGCCGACGCCCAGGCGATCAGCTCGTCGGTCAGGTGTTCCTCCTCGCCGCGGACGGCCTTGATCAGCCCGGCCTGATAGAGGAAGTACCAGCGGAAGAACGGGTATCCGTGCTCGTCGCAGGCCCGCAGCCCCTCCGCGGCGAGGTCGGCCGCCTCGCCCCAGCGCCCGCCGAGGTAGTGGTCGAGCCCGAGGTGCATCATCGCGCCCACATAGCGGCGGGCCGGTGCGGCGCCGGCCCGGCCGAGGGCGATCACGCGCTGGTTGGCCGACCGGAGGCGGGGCAGCCGGTCGGCGTACACCGCGGCGGTGCCGGCCCGGATGATCAGGCCGGAGTCGGTGTCGTCGGTGATCGTGTCGAGCACCCGGTCGAGCCCGGCGACCTCGGCCGCCCCGGTCCGGGCCGGGTCGCCGAAGATCGCCGCGGTCGCGCGGAGCAGGTCGGGCGGCGCCGGGCGCAGTTTCCCGATCGCCGCGTGCAGGGGTTGCCAGGCTTCCGGGCGGCCGGTGAACCAGCACAGCAGGAGCAGCATGTGCAGGGCGTCGATCAGGGCCGGATCGCCGGCGTCGTAGCCGTGCCCGCCCGCCTCGATCGCCGCGACCAGCAGCCGGTGCGCGGTCTCGACGTCGCCGTCGCCGTTGAGCAGCAGTTGCACGGTCGCCGCGGCGGCGTGCAGCGATCCGCCGGCGGCGCGGTCGGTGTGGTGGGCGGCGGACAGCAGCCGGGAGGCGGTGTCGAGCGCGCCGGCCGCCTCGGCGCCGAGGTAGGCGGCCTCGGCCAGGCGGCGGCTGCGGCCGGCCGGGTCGGGGGTCAGGTCGGCGGCCCGGGTGAGGGTCGCGACCGCGCCGGCCGCGTCGCCGCGCCGGAGCATGCTGTGGGCGGCGACGGTCAGCTGGGTCGCGACCTGCTCGTCGGGGCTTTCCGCGGCCTCGCTGAGGTGCCAGGCGCGGCGTTCGGGGTCGGCGGTGAGGATCTCGGCGAGGGCGGCGTGGGCCGCCCGCCGCTCGCGGGTCGTGGCCAGGTCGACCACCGCGGCGGCGATCAGGGGATGGCGGAAGGTGAGGCCGCCGTCGAGCGTGACCAGGCCGGCCCGCTCGGCCGCATCCAGGATGTCGCCGAGTTCGGCCGCGTCGCCGGTCGTGGAGCTGCCGGTCGGGGAGCTGCCGGTCGGGGAGCTGCCGGTCGGGGAGCTGCCGGTCGGGGAGGTGCCGGTCGTGGAGGTGCCGGTCGTGGAGGTGCCGGTCGCGGCGTCGCCGATCGCGAGGCCGCCTGTCGCAGGGCCGCCTGTCACGGGGCCGTCAGGGCGAGGCCGGCCCGGCGGTCGGCGGCGGAGCAGGGGCAGGTCGGCGAGGCCGCCGAGCGCCGCCAGCAGCAGGGGCGCCCGGGTCTCCGGCGGCAGCGCGGTCACCCGCTCCTCGAAGAGCCCCGGCAGCCCACCCCGCGGCGCCCGGGTCAGCACGGCCGGCAGGTGGGTCAGGGCGAGGGGATTGCCGTTCGCCTGGTGCAGCAGCTGCAGCCGCAGCATCGGGGGAACATCGGGAAACCGGCGGGCCAGCAGCCGGGCGGCCGACTCACGGTCGAGAGGAGGGAGCGTACGCCGGGGGAGCCCACCGTCGGCGACGATGCTCGCCACGCCGTTGCGGGCGGCGGCCAGGAACCCGGCTTCGCTTCCCTCCAGCCGGCGCGCGACGAAGCCGAGGACCCCGGCGCTGGCCCGGTCGATCCACGGAAGGTCATCCACGATCATCAGTACCGGATGACCGGCCGCGACCCGCCGGATCAGCAACAGCACCGCGCTGGAGACGAGCAGGCGGTCCGGCGCCGGGCCGCGGCCGAGGCCGAGCGCGGTCCGCAGCGCGTCCCCGTGCACGTCGCCGGGCGGCGGGAACTCGTCGACCAGCGGGAACAGCAGCTGGTGCAGGCCGGACCAGCTGACGTCGGCCTCGAACTGGACCCCGGCCGCCCGCAGTACCCGCCGGCCGTCCGCCCGGGCCCGGGCCGCCACCGCGTCGAGCACCGCGGTCTTGCCGATGCCGGCCTCGCCCGACAGCAGCGTCGGGGCGGCGTCGAGCAGGGCGTCGACCTCCGAGGTCCGGCCGATCAGTGCGGGTCGGTCCATGATTGGCAAGTCTTCCGACCGGTGGCGGCGGCGGGCCGCCCGGAATTGCGGTTCCCGCGCCCCGGGTTGCGGTCCGGGCGTGATCACGGTCATTCGACTGGCGCAAACGAGCCTCCGGCGGGTCACCATGGGCCGCCCCCCGAAGTCGAGCCCGGCGCGCCCAGCCCGCCGGGCTCGATGCCGTCCCCGGTTCCGGATATTGGTCAACCTTCTTTACAGTGGTTGACATCTATCGACATGAACCTGTCCACTCATGTGGACAGGTTCTCGATATATCTTCCCCGGAGGTCCTGTGAGACCCCATCCCCGCCTTTTCGCTGCCGTCGTCCTGACCGCGGCGGCCGTCGTCTCGGCTCCCGTCGCGGCCCAAGCGGCCCCTGCGGCCGCCGTGAGCGTCACCGTCGACCCGACCCACCCGTCCGGCCAGCTGCCGTCCGACTACCTCGGCCTGTCCTACGAGGAATCGATCGTCGCCGGCACCGCGCTCGACAGCACCAAGGGCAACCTCGCCCACCTGCTCGACACCCTCACCCCGGCCGGGCACCTGCGGTTCGGCGGCAACTCGATGGACAACAGCACCTGGTGGCAGCCGGGCAACCTGGCCCAGCCGTCCTGGGCCACCAACGTCGTCGACCGCACCGCCCTCAACCGGGTCGTCGCGCTGAGCAACGCCACCGGCTGGAAAGTCGAGTACGGCGTCAACCTCAAGCACTACGACCAGGCGAGCGTGGCCGACGAGGTGCCGTACGCGGCCTCCGCCTTCGGCTCCCAACTGCTCGGCATCGAGTGCGGCAACGAGCCCGACCTCTACCCGAGCTACAGCTACACGACCTATCACCCGCAGTGGCAGACCTGCGCCGGCACGGTCGGCAGCACCGCCAAGCTGATCGGCCCGAACTGGTCCGGCGTCATCCCGGCCCAGTTCCTCGACGACGAGAAGGCCCGGCTGTCGTTCGGGGCCGCCCACTACTATCCGCTGAGCAACTGTGGCGGCAGCACGGCCACGATCGCGCAACTGCTGTCGAGCACGACCGCGACCAACGCCTCCAACCGGTTCGTCACCGACGTCGGCCTGGCCGGCGCGCGCGGCCTGGCGTTCCGGATGGACGAGACCAACTCGTCGGCCTGCAGCGGCACGCCCGGGGTCAGCAACGTCTACGCGTCCGCGCTGTGGGGGATCGAGTACATGCTGTCCGGCGCCCAGAACGGCGTCACCGGCATGAACTTCCACGGCAACCTCGACGTCTGCGGCGTCACCTACACGCCGATCTGCGCCGCCAGCGCGACCGACAAGGCGAACAACGTCTACGGGGCGGCGCCGCTCTACTACGGGATGCTGATGGTCTCGCGGATGGGCACCGGCTCGTTCCTGCCGACCACCGCCTCCGGCTCGGTGCGCGCGTTCGCGGTGCGCCAGGCCGACGGCAGCACGCGGGTGATGCTGCTCGACAAGGACGCGCCCGGCGGAACCCCGGTCAGCGTCCAGGTGAGCGGGGTGGGCGGCAACACCGCCACGGCGGTGACGATGACCGGCTCATCGCTGAGCTCCAGCGCGTCCGACGTACGCGTGCAGGGCGCCCAGGTCGGCGGCGACGGCACCATCGCCGTACCCTCCGGAACCCCGGTCTCCGCCGGAGCCGGCGGTTACGCGGTGAGCGTGCCCACCGGAAGCGCCGTGCTCCTGACCATCCCGGCGGGCGGAACCCTGCCGCCGCCGTCCTCGCACGCGATCGTCGGGCAGGGCAGCGGCAAATGCCTCGACATCACCGGCCACGCGACCGTCGACTCGACGCCGATCCAGCTGTGGAGCTGCACCGGCGCCGACAACCAGGCGTGGTCGCTCAACGGCGGCGCGGTCACCAACCCGGCGAGCGGGAAGTGCCTGGACGTGGCCGCGGCGAGCACCACCAACGGCGCGGCGGTCCAGCTCTACACCTGTAACGGCTCCGGGGCGCAGCAGTGGTCCCTGGCCGCCAACGGCGAACTCGTGAACACCAACTCGGGCAAGTGCCTGGACGTGGTCGGCAAGGGCACCGTCAACGGCAGCAAGCTGCAGATCTGGAGTTGTGCGGCGACGTCCAACCAGATACGATGCACGAGTCGGCGCTCGACCGGCTGCGCACCGGCGCCGAGCTGCGCCACGCGATCGACGACGGCCAG